>NZ_JBADWU010000056.1:0-26061 GCF_056203535.1 Candidatus Limimorpha sp.
TTTTTTGCGATTCCCCCAATTTTCACTTTTTCGCGGTGGTTGGGGGAATTCTGTTTCCCAATATCAAAGATACAAAATTCTAATGAATTATTAATCAATTTGTTAAAAAAGTTTTCAACATTTCCCGACTGCCCCTAATTAATCCGTTACCGTAAATTCGCCATAATACTCGTCTCCATTGGAGAGTGTGAAGGTGACAATGTAATCCCCTGCATTGGGAATGTAGAACTGCATTCCGGTTGGGGTAATGGTTGAGAGACACTGGACGTTGCTGCCCGAAACGGTTTCCACCTCAACGACTACCTGGCCGAGGTTTTCGGTGAAAGACACCATCAAACTGTGACCTCTAAGCGTTGCATGAATGCTTTCGCCTTTTTCGGTGCCACAATGAGAAATTTTCTTCGTAATAATAATACTAAACTCGTCTTGCTGTGTTCCTTCCGCACCATGTGCGAAACCCATTGCTGCCAACGAGACGAACAGCATGAGCATCAGAACGGTTTTGAATTTTTTTGTCATATCACTTTTTGTTTGCGATTTGTATCGGCAAAAGTAGCCTCACCAAACAAAAATGGTGGTGGACAAATGATGTAAAGATGATGGAAATTGTTGGACAAAATAATGATGATTTATATTGTTAAAAATCAAACATTTATTGTTTGTCACAATGGTTTTTGAATGTTCATTCTGCCGTCTGAAAAGGCGTTTGATTATCAAAATAGGTCAAAACAAGCATACTTCAATGATATTTTTTTATCTGAGTCCAGCCTGTTTTTTCATGAAATCGGTCAGATTTTCGTCGGTTTTGAGATATTCCTGCATACGGGCTGTCTTTTTCTTCACGGCACCGTATGTCAAATTCAGCAAGGCTGCCATTTGTTTATCTTCCAAATCAAGCAGATGCAGATAGCAGAGCAAAACATCTTGTGCCTTGATTTTTGGGTATAGCTTGCGCAACTTTGTTTCCAGACCTTCGAAATGCTGATTCACGACACTGCAAAACAGAACGCCAGTATCCTCATCAAGCACTATCTCTTTGTGCTCAACAGGAAGGTCTCTGGTCGTAATGCTGCGCAATAGGACAGATTCTCTAATTTTCAGGCACACAGGCTCGTTGAGAAATGCTTCTACTTTGTCGCTTTTCTTTTCTTTTTTGGTTTCCTTTTGTTTCGCCAATTCCTGTTTCAAGGCCTCGGTCTGGGCTTTCTGCTGTTCGAGCTGTTTTTCCGCTTTGTCTATTCTTTTGCTTGCTTCAACCTGATGTTGTTGTAGCTGTTCGTCGAGTTGTTGCCTTGTGGCTTCCAATTGCTGTTTTGCCGCAGTTTCAGTAGCCTTCAGATGCTTTTTGCTCCTTTTTTTCAGAATCCACACTAAAATGGAAAACACTATTAGTAGAGAAGGTGTCAGCACGACAAGAACGTGCTTCACAGTCTTTTTTTGAACCGACTTTTGCCCAATCTCAGCCTGTCGTTCCTGTTTTCTATTCAAGTAATCTTGATACAAAATGCTCAATCTTGAGGCTTCCGACTTGGAGTCGACTCCTATGCTTTTATACTGTGCCATGAAACGAATATAGGCTTCCTCTTTGTCGTGTTCGCCAAGGTTGCCATAAATTTTGGAAAGATGATCGGCCGTTACGAGTCTTATTTCAAGATCTGTCTTTTTGTCAAACACAGGCTGCAGGTAGCAGAGAGCGGAATCCATGAGGCCTTCCTGATAGTAAATGTATCCAATAACAAAATATCGGGTCAACCTTTCATCTTCATCAAAGGCTTCAACAGCCATTCGTTTCAGAATTTGTAACGCTGAAATATTTCGTCGATAACATTCATAGTCAAACCAAGCCATACTCGAACACAAATCGCGATAATAAAGATTGGCGGTATCGGGAAGTAAGGTTAAGGCTTTAGCATAGTAGTATTCCGCACTGTCTATGTCGTTTCTGTCTGCATATTGTATTCCAATTTTATACAAAGTAATAGGAACGCTATAAGCAGAAAGAGGTGCGATGCGGAAGAATGTCAAGGCTTGTCGGGCACAACCGATGGCAGGTTCCGCCATATATTGGTCGGAATACAAATCATAAAGGCGGTTGAAAGCCAAAGCCATAAACTGTGCTTTTTTACCTGCTATGTTTTCTGTTTTATAATGGCTTTCCATAATTTCTACGGCTTTCAGATATTCCGCGCAAGCCTCCGCAAGATTTCCATTTTCATAATTGCCCACACCATTAATATAATGCGCCCGGGCATTCAAAAATGCGATGTCGCTGTGGGTAGAGACGTTTTGCAAAACGTCTCTACGGTAGCATAACGAATCGAAATAATCCACCGCCTTCAGCAAATCCTCTCGGTTGGTTTGCTCACAATCGTTTTTATAAAGCAGTTCAGAGAGCAGCATCTGGAAATAATGCCCGTCAAACGTGCTCAGGCTATCCGCCTTCGGGGTGGCTGCAAAATCTATCATCACCGTCAAGGCGCTGTCGGGCTGCTGCCACATCAGGCTGTCGATGGCCTGTAATTGCTGGTTTGGAGACGCGTCATTTTGAGACGCGATTTATCGCGTCTCTACAGGGTGCCGCGAGGAACAGGCTGCAAGAAGGACCGTAAAAAACCATATAAAACGCTTTGGCTTCATCGGTGGCAAAATTACAAAAAAATGAAACGCATAGTCAAAATGAAAAAATCAGGCTGGCGAAATCGTCAGCCTGATTTTTTCATTTTGGACTGTCTGTTTTATCTGCTGCGGCTTGATGAACCACCACGGCTTGAAGAGCTTGAAGAACTTGAAGAACTGCGGCTGCTTGAACTGCTACTTGTGCTCGTTCTGCCTGAGCTTGACGAATTGCCGCTGCTCGGACGGCTAACGTTGCTGGAGCTGTTGCCTGAACTTGGGCGGCTTGAGCTTGATGAGCTTCCGCTGTTCGGACGGCTCACGTTGCCTGAACTGCTGCCTGTACCGCTATTGTTCGGGCGGCTTGTGCTGCCGTTATTCGGGCGGTTCACGTTGTTGGAGTTGCTGCCTGAACTTGGACGGCTTGAGCTTGATGAGCTTCCGCTGTTCGGGCGGCTAACGTTGCTGGAGCTGCTTGTGCCTGTTCTGCCTGAGCTTGACGAATTGCCGCTGCTCGGACGGTTCACGTTGCCGGAACCATTGTTAGAGTTACTTTCTGGACGTGTTGTAGCACCGTTCTGGTTGCTGCTTGTGCCACTATTATTCGGGCGGGTCGTTGCGCCATTTCCATTCAGGTTGTTGGTAGGGTTCGGACGAACCGTAGCACCGCCATTTGAGCCGCTGTTGACATTTGCGCCACCATTGCCTTCATCGCGTGAGCTTAGGCTGCCTGGCGTGTTGCCCGGATTGTGTGGACGAACCGTAGCCTGTGAGTTGCCGTTGATTGGAGCATATCCCTCACCATAGTGGTCTGGGTGATTCACCGGATAACCGCCGTTGTTGTAGTGGTAGCTATAGGTGTGATGCATCGGGTTGTGATGTGGAGGCATAGGAGCACCTGGACCGTAACCCATTGGAGGTGGCATTGGCGGACGGTAGCCGTCGTAGTAGAAGCGAAACTCAGCCGGACGTGTGTAGTATCTTGGGCGTGGAGGGACTACCGTCACATAGAAGACTTCGGTGCGTGGGCCATTCCAGTAGAAAGTCAGCGGCTCGAAGTATTCGAAAGTGGTGAAAGAGTAGAGTTCGGCACCAAGTGAGTAATAAGGCATTACCGTGTAAGTCCATGAAGGATTCGGACGGTAGGCCGGAATGTCGATGGCGATTCTCTTGATTCTGCCAGGGCATACGTTGACACGCTTTTTAGCGTAATAGTAGCCGTCGTCTGGGTCAAGATAAATGTAGACATAACCCTTGTAACGCGCATCGCCGATGTTCTGGACATCATAGTAAAGGGTGATGGTGTTGTCGTAGTCGTTGTAGGTCATCACCGGCTGTGAAACAAGTGCCAGTTCAGGTGGATAACCTTGTGCTTTTGCGATGACGAATCCCATCATTACCAGGATCGTCATAAAGATTTTCTTTGCTTTCATGATGGTGTGTTTTTTAGGGTTTGACATTCTGTTTGTTTCGCATTGCTGCTTTTCCTTGTTATATGCGATTATCGTGCCAAACTTTCGGTTTTTTCTATTTTTTTAGCTATTAGCTTTTAGCCATTGGCCATTAGCTTGGCTTCGCCGCCAGTTGGCCTATCGGACGAAAACGCAACCCGCAGCGAAGCCAAGCCAGAAGCCAATAGCCAGAACATTTATTTTTCAGTTACCCGTGATGTATTACCATAATCAATATCAGGATGTTGCGACAGATATTCAAGCATTAGGTCGTTGGAGGTGCGGAATGTGAAACGGCCTTCGTCTTCGTGTTCATAATTGAAAACCGACGACATGTAACTGTTCATCACCACATTGTAGGTGGCGGCCATGTCCAAAGGCTGTCCGTTTTCCAAAACGACTTCAATATCAGTCATTTCGCCGTTTTCATCTTCCGAATAGGAATAGGTGCATCCTGAGCAGTAAATCGGGCCGTGGTCGGTGACATAACAGCATTTCATCAGGCGAATGATTTCCTCGCCCGTCAGGTTGAACTGCACGATTTCGTTATTAAAAGGATCCAAAGCCAGCAAATCCTTCATCGTGACGGGGCGAACCGAAAGCGTGTCGTAACGCACGCCGCCAGGATTCTGGAATCCAAAATCAGCATTCAAAATGAAACGAAAGGCATCAGTCATCAGGCAACCTACCGATTCGCTTTTATCGATTGCCGTTAAGTTATAGCCTTTTACAGTGGAGAAAAATTCATTATTGTTGTAATTGTCGACCATGGCTTGCACTTCGGCATTGCGATGCGGAAAATCGCGCACCGAAAGCAATTCTTCCTGTTTGTCAACGATTTTGCCGTTCTTGAAAGTGAAAGTGCTCAAAGTCACGAATTTCACCTTGCTTTCGGCTTGGGTGATCATTACGCCGTTCACGATTTGCGTTTCCGAAACTCTGGTATGGGTGTGACCGCCGAAAATGGCATCAAACTGTGGAAACTGCTCGGCCAATTCACGGTCATCTTCGTAGCCGCAATGCGAAAGCAGAAACAGCGCGTTGCATTCATCTTTCAGATAAAGATATTCCGGAATGACTTCGTTTGCCGGACGGAAATGTGAACCGCCGACATTTTTCGGATGAAAGTCTGGCAAACCGTTCATCCCCAACTGAATGGCACCGATTACACCAAGTTTCAAGCCATTCCATTCGATGATTTCGAAAGGCTTGACAGGCATCTTGAGCGAATCGTCGAAAGTGACGTTGGCGCAAACGTAAGGATAATTGGCCCAGCCCATCACATTGCGCAAGCCGATTGGACCAGCATCCCATTCATGGTTGCCTAAACAAGAAAGATTGAAACCGACCTTGTTCATCAATTCCACCATAGGGCGGGCGATGTCGGAATAGCGGTCGTTGACAGGATTGCCCGAGCGGTTGTCGCCGGCCGAAAACAGCAGCAAATCGGGATGGACTGTGCGCAGACTATCGACCAAAGCCGCAAATTGAGGATAATTGTCAATATTGCCGTGCTGGTCGTTGAGGCTCAGAATATATAGTTTCTGTTCTTTTGGCGTGCAGCCCGAAACGAAGGACAATGCCAGCAAAGCGGCAGTTAAGATATTGAAAATCTTTTTCATAGCATTACAATTTAACGTAAATCTTCGTATTGGAACGTAAAGCACCATCCAAATCTATGATGTTTCCGTAGGCATCTTTTACTTCTATGCCATCGGTTTTCAACGGTAAATTGTTGGCTTTCATATAAGCTAAAACCGCAGCCTTCACTTTTGCTCCGCAATAAGTCTTTAATTCCGTGTCGTTGACAAATACTTTCATGATGATAGATTTTAAAGTTAATGGTGCAAATGTAGTTATTTCTCAATTACGAGATGAAATTTTGATTTTAATTGCGCATAATTCATGGCATTATCGGAATCGGTTTCTAAGAATTTCCAATTAAATCCAGCCATAATTGCACGTTTTTTCGTTACTTTGCACGATTTTTTCATGGTCATGCCTCGCATGGCGTGATTTTATCGTTTTTTGAGCAAAACAAAACACTAACTATATGGATTACAATTTTTCCGAAATCGAAAAGAAGTGGCAGGAATACTGGCGCGACAACAAGATTTATCAAGTGGAAATCGACAAGAACAAGCCGAAATTCTACGTCCTTGACATGTTTCCTTATCCTTCGGGCGCAGGCCTGCATGTGGGCCACCCGCTGGGTTACATCGCTTCCGATATTTATGCCCGCTACAAGCGTCTGAAAGGCTTCAACGTGCTGCACCCGATGGGCTATGATGCCTACGGTCTGCCAGCCGAACAATACGCCATTCAGACTGGCACCCACCCTGCCGTTACGACCGAAAAAAACATCAACCGCTACCGCGAGCAGATGGACAAAATCGGGTTCTGCTACGATTGGGACCGCGAAGTCCGCACCAGCGACCCGCAATATTACAAATGGACGCAATGGACTTTCATCCAATTGTTTAACTCCTATTATTGCAACAATTGCAAGAAAGCCAAACCTATCGCCAACCTGATTCAGTATTTCGAAAAGCACGGCGCTGAAAACCTGAATGTGGCACAAAGCAAGCCGCTGCATTTCACTGCTGACGAATGGAATGCCATGTGCGAGAAACAGCAACAGGAAATCCTGATGAACTACCGTTTGGCTTATCAGGCCGAAACGATGGTGAACTGGTGCGCCGAATTGGGCACCGTGCTGGCCAACGACGAAGTCGCCGACGGTCTTTCCGTGCGCGGCGGTTATCCTGTCGTCCGCAAGTCGATGAAACAGTGGCTGCTGCGTATCACGGCCTACGCCGATCGTCTTTTGGAAGACCTCGAAACGGTCAATTGGAGCGATTCCGTCAAGGATGTGCAGCGCAACTGGATTGGCAAGTCAATGGGAGCTTCGGTGCATTTTGGCGTTGAAGGCAAGGATATCGACTTGGAGGTGTTCACCACCCGCGCCGACACCTTGTTTGGAACCACATTCATGGTCTTGGCTCCCGAACATGAATTGGTCATGCAAATCACCACCGACGAGCAACGCGCCGAAGTGGAAGAATATATCACCCGCACCAAGAACCGCTCCGAGCGTGAGCGTATGGCCGAAGTCCGCAAGGTCAGCGGCGCCTTCACAGGTGCCTACGGCATCAACCCGATTACGGGTGCCAAGCTGCCCATCTGGATTGCCGACTACGTGCTGATGGGTTACGGCACGGGTGCCATCATGGCTGTTCCGGCTCACGACAGCCGCGACTTCGCCTTCGCTCGTCATTTCAACCTGCCTATCATCCAAGTGGTGAAAAAGCCAGGTTCCGAAACCACCGACCCATCCACATGGGAAGAAAGTTTCGATGCCAAAGATGGCGAACTGGTCAATTCAGGTTTCCTCGATGGAATGCCGGTCAAGAAAGCCATCATGCGCATGATTGAAGAACTAGAAAAGAAAGGCGTGGGCACAGGCAAGACCAACTATCGTCTGCGCGAT
This sequence comes from Candidatus Limimorpha sp., assembly GCF_056203535.1. Taxonomy (NCBI): domain Bacteria; kingdom Pseudomonadati; phylum Bacteroidota; class Bacteroidia; order Bacteroidales; genus Candidatus Limimorpha; species Candidatus Limimorpha sp. The sequence goes on from NZ_JBADWU010000056.1 coordinate 7,555, forward strand.
GCCATTTTCAGCCGTCAGCGTTACTGGGGCGAGCCATTCCCGATTTACTACAAGGATGGCATGCCTTACGCCATGGACGAATCGAAACTGCCGCTGATGCTGCCTTCCATCGACGAATACAAGCCGACCGAAAACGGCGAACCGCCATTGGCACGCGCCAAGAACTGGGTCACCGAGGAAGGCTACCCGATTGAAACCAACACCATGCCTGGTTTTGCCGGTTCAAGCGGTTACTATCTGCGCTACGAAGACCCGCACAACGACAAGGAATATTTCAGCCGCGAAGCCAACGATTACTGGCAGAACGTCGACCTTTATATCGGCGGTGCCGAACATGCCACCGGCCACTTGATTTACAGCCGTTTCTGGTGCAAGTTCCTTTACGATTTAGGCCTCTCCTGCAAGGCGGAGCCTTTCCAACGCATGATTAACCAAGGCATGATTCAGGGCCGTTCGAGTTTCGCTTATCGCGTCAACATCGAAAAACTGTGCGAATATGCCGTTTGGCACATCATTAAGGATAAGAAATTAGGCGTCGAATTCATCAAGAACTTCAAGGATGGCCGCCGCCAATTCGATTTCTTCTGCCCGGAAAAAGGCATCATTCTGGATGTGAAACGTGTCGGAAACCTTGAAAAATTAGCCGAACCTTGGGAAGAATACGCCGAAAGCAAAGGCTATAAAATCCTGATGATTCCGAATGGCGAAATCATGGACGACTGCATCAACGGCACAAACTTTGTCGAGCAAAAGATTAAGGATGCCGTTGCAGGTAAAGATGTTCCATCCTTCGTCGACAGACCTGCCCATAAGAGAACACTTATCTTCGTTTCCAAGAATTATACAGGCCGCGATGAATACAGCGACCCGATTCACGTCGACATCAACATGGTTCACAACGACATTCTCGATATTGAAGCCTTCCGCGAATGGAGAGACGACCTGAAAGATGCCATCTTCATTTGTGAAAAGGACAAAGATGGCAACGACATTTTCGTTTGCGGCTCGGAAGTTGAAAAGATGTCGAAAACGAAATACAATGTGCAGAACCCTGACGACCTCGTTGAAAAGTACGGTGCCGACACGCTTCGCCTTTACGAAATGTTCCTGGGACCACTCGAACAGTCGAAGCCATGGGATACGCAAGGCATCGAAGGCACATTACGCTTCGTGCGCAAGTTCTGGCGTCTTTATCACGACGAATTCAACCAATTCAACGTGTCGGACGAACCTGCCACTGCTGCCGAACTGAAATGCCTCCACAAACTCATTAAGAAGGAAGAGGACGCCATCGAAAGCATTTCCTTCAATACGGTTGTTTCGGCCTTCATGATTTGTGTGAACGAACTTTCCGACCTGAAGTGCAACAAGCGCGAAATCCTCGACCCATTGTGCATCATGATTTCACCATACGCACCGCATATCGCCGAAGAATTGTGGCATCTCTTAGGCCATTACAATTCGGTTGTGGAAGCCTCCTTCCCTGTTTACGATGAATCGAAAACGGTTGAAAACAGCTTCAACTACCCGATTTCGTTCAACGGCAAGATGCGTTTCAACATGGAACTGCCGCTTACGATGACCGCCGACGAAGTTCAGGCCGCAGTGCTGGCCGCTCCTGAAGCCGCCAAATGGATTGAAGGCAAGCAGGTCAGAAAACTGATTTACGTGCCGAAGAAGATTGTCAATCTGGTAGTTGGATAAGGTATAAAGAACATATTTATTAATGGAAGGGCGGCCCTGTGGGGTCGCCCTTCCTCATTTGGTTTTACCGTATATATTTGGTTTGGGGCGGTAGAGACGTTTTGCAAAACGTCTCTACGGACAATACAGTGAATCTCCTTTCTCTCGATTTGCCACAGTTTATTGGCATATAGAGACGCACGGCCGTGCGCCGTTACGTTCCACCAAATTTTGATAAACCTGTAAAAGTTTTCAATAAATTCAAAAACAGATTCTTAACAAAAAAATGATGATTTTTGGCTCATTTTGAAGGTCAAATTTAAGCTGTTTTTCTTTTAAATCCCGCAACACAACATGCCAAACAAACGCCCAATCCCCACCACATTGGGTCACCAGGCAAACTTGCAAACTTGGCTGCCAGCAACATGGCGGTTCCGGCTATCATCGAAGCGAGAATCCATTTCGGGCGAATGTGTTGCGGCAAAAACAAGGCAAAGGTGAGTGGCAAAAACACTGCCGTAGCGCGTAAACCCATTGACAGGAATCCCAAATCGTTGATGAAACTGCCCGAAAACGATGCTGCCGCTGCAACGCCTAAAAGCAAAATAACAACGATTGTAAGCCTTGAAATCAGCAAGTTGCGTTTCGAATCCTTGATTTTCGGCTTGATTTTATAAAAAACATCGCGCACCAAAATGGTTGCGGCTCCCAGCGACAATCCCGAACCGCCGCCTACAATCGTGATGAGCAGAGTGCCCAAAACCACGCCGCCAAACAGTTTCGGCAGATGGTTGAGGATAAACAGCGGAAATGCCTGGGACGATGATGTCATCACGGCCATGCCATCGGGAATGGTGCCTAAAACGGCCAATTCATCGGAAGTGATGTAATGTCCGCGCATATACAAACCGATTAAAATACAGGCAATTCCGATGGGCGGCGTCAGTAAAGCGCATAGCAGCGAGCCTTTGCGTGCCGCGCTGTCCGATTTCCCCGACCAGATGCCTTGCGCGTAGGTTTGTGTGGCCAAAACGCCCAATATCAACGAAAGACACGAACCTAAATCTTTCATCGGGCCGCGTGCCAATAAATTCAGATAGCGATGATTCACAGCCTCTTGTGAACTGATTTCATTTATTTCACCCAAATTCGTATTGCAGAAAATGTCTTGCAAGGTTTCCATCAGTCCGGAATAGCCTTTGGCCAGTCCGAAAACGGCAATGCCGCCAATCAAGGCACTGACATAAAGCAAAGCCAGCTTGACAATGCCGCCCATGCCGGCACCCCAAACGCCGCCAAAAACGACATAGACAATCATCAAAGCAATGGCAATCAAGGCCGCGACCAAAAAACTGATTGGAAAAAGCGTTTGCAGCAAAGCCGAGGCCGACAGAATCTGCGCAATGATACTGATGAAAATGCCCAAAAAGCACAACAGCGAACCTAAGGCTTCGGCTTTCTTGCCGTATTCTTTTGAAACGACTTCCAACAGAGTCACGTTGCCACTATGCCGCAACGGAATGACGTAAGCAATTGAAAGAATGAGACATCCGATAGCTGAACCCAATGTAAACCACCATGCTGAAATGCCGTAACTGAAAGCCAGTTGCGCCGTGCCAATGGTGGCTTGCCCGCTGACCAAGGTTCCCATGATGGTGCCGCAAACAATCCAAGTGCCGGCTTTGCCGCTTCCCGTCGAAAAGTCGCTGGCGTCTTTCACCTTTCTGCCCGAAGTGGTGCCAACGGCGATAATCAACGCGATGGTGAAAAGCAATCCTATTAAGGTTAAAAACGAGATTGACATGATGATGAACTTTCGCGCTGCAAAAATACGGGTTTTGTTGTCATTTGCGTTTTTCATTTTGAACACGAATTGCCATGAATTATCCATGAATTTTTTCATTAATTTGATAATCAAATAATTATTGATTCATTTGCGGACATTTGCGTTTATTTTTCATAATCGCGTTAATCTTTTTTCATTCATAATTAATACTCCATTTGCTGAAATTTGCGTTTTCCAGCTATACCAATCGAAAAAGTTCCTATTTTTGTTTTCCTAAAATAGGATAATAGTATTTAAGTATTAATTTAATTCTCTGATTATGAATAGGAAAAATCTACTTTTTCTCTTTCTTGCGGTGCTCATAATGCCTCTTTCGGCGCTTGCACAGAGCATTACCGTTACAGGAAAGGTCATTTCGAGTGAAGATGGTTTAGGTTTGCCCGGCGTGACCATTCAGGTGAAAGGCCTCACCGACGGCACCGTTACCGATTTGGATGGTAATTATTCCATCAACACGGATGCGAAGAAAACATTGGTTTTCAGTTTCGTTGGCTTTAAGACCAAGGAAGTTGCCATCAATGGGAAAAACAAAATCAACGTCACGCTTGATGTTGATGCGAAAATGCTCGACGATGTCGTTGTGACGGCTCTCGGCATTAAGCGTCAGAAGCGCGAGTTGGGTTATGCAACCGAAGAAATCGGCGGCGATTTGGTGGCGCGTTCAGGTTCGGGCAACGTCATCAGTGCCTTGAGCGGTCGCTCTGCCGGTGTGCAAATCATCAATCCTACTGGCGTTGACGGTGGTTCGTCGCGTATCGTCATCCGTGGTAACAACAGCATTTTCGGCGACAACCAGCCTCTGATTGTGGTCGACGGTGTGCCGATGACCAACGAAGGCGGCCTGACCGATTGGAGCGGTGGCCGCGACTGGGGTACAGCCTTGAACAACATCAACCAGGAAGATATCGAGAGCATCGACATTCTGAAAGGACCTACCGCAGCAGCCCTTTACGGTTCGCGCGGTGGTAACGGTGTGTTGCTCATCACCACAAAGAAAGGTACCAAGCAGAAAGGCTTAGGTCTCACTTATTCATTCGGTTACAAAATTACGCAGCCTTATTTGTACCGCAAAGTTCAGAACAAATATGGTGCCGGCGGCCCGATTACTTTCAATACGCCGACTTTGACACCTGTCGAAGGTCTGTTTGACGAAGATGGCAATCAGGTTTATGAATATCCTGGCATTTACAGTGTCGACAATGGTCCTGAAGGCGAGCCGACCAACACCACTTTCGGTTACTATGGCGGTGCTGTTTCGTGGGGTCCTGAAATGAATGGCGAAAGCGTTCAATGGTGGGACGGCCAAATCCGTAAATATTCGCCGCAGCCTGACAATCTGAGCATGTTGTATAAGAACGGCCACACGATGAACAACAACATTTCGTTCCAGAATGCCGGTGATTTTGGTTCCATCCGCGTTTCGTTCACCGATTCGAGAACCGATGCCATCATCGACAACTGCAATTTGCGTCAGACAACCGTGAATGTCGGTACTTTGATTAATGTTTCGGAAAAAATCAAGGTCGATGTTGCTTTCAACTATTTGGATTATTACCGCTTGAATTCGCCTGAAATCGGTGAATCGTACAGCAATTTCAACAAAGGTTTGCTTTACAGCTGGCCGCGTAGCTGGCAGGGCATCGAAAGCACGACTTACGAAAATCCTGACGGCACAATGAACCAGTTCAGCGGCTATCCTTACCAATACATTTACAGCAACACTTTCTGGTCGTTCCACAACAACAACACGACCCTCGACCGCGACAAAATGTATGGGTCCATCCGTTTGACCTACGATGTTACGCCTTGGCTGAATGCCAGTGCAAAAGTCGCATTGGATTGGAACAACGATAATTACACGACCAAAAACAGACCAACGACCATCGACGGCATGGCTGGTGGTTATTACTCGAAGAACAAAGTGTCGTCAATCACGCGCGATGCCGATTTCCTGTTGACCGCTTATAAAGACAAGATTTTCGGTTCGAAATTCAATGTGAAATTCTCTGTCGGCGCTGAGCAATATTACGGTTATCGCGAAGGCTTGAACGGTGCATCGGGCACTTGGTCGTATGCCAACCTTTACACCATTTACAACTACACTTCAGCATCAGAAAGAGTGTTCGGCGAATCACGTTGGGAAAAGCAAGTGAATTCTGTTTTCTCATTTTTCAACTTGGCTTACAGCGATTGGATGTTCTTGGATGTCACAGGCCGTAACGACTGGTCGTCGACTTTGCCAATCAACAACAACAGCTATTTCTACCCGTCAACGACCTTGAGTTTTGTGCCGACATCGGCATTCAAGAATTGGAATTGGGGTCCTGTCAATTTCCTGAAACTGAGAGCATCGTGGGCTAAAACGGCAAGCGATACCGAACCATATCAGCTGACTTACACCTATAACACAGGTTCATTCGGCAACCAGCTTTCGGCCACTTTGCCGACCACAGTTCCGCCATTGGAACTGAAACCGCAGCGTCAGCGTTCCTACGAATTGGGCTTTGACCTCGGCTTGGGACCACGCTTCAACTTAGATTTCACCTATTATGACATTTATTCATGGGATCAGATTCTGTCTTCGCCTGTGGCACCATCATCAGGTTCGAGCTACGTCACCATCAACACGGGTGTCGTCACCAATAAAGGTATAGAAGCCATCATGAGTTACGACATCGCCCAAGGCAAGGATTATGCTGTCCAAGTCGGCTTGAATTTGGCACGCAACAAGAACCGCATCGTCGATTTGGGAGGTTCCGACATGTATATGCTTTCCGAAATTTGGGGTTCTAACGGCCCTGCCATTGCCGTTGCTGAAGGCGAAGATTACGGCACCATTTACGGTTGGGATTATGTTTACCAATACACCATGCCAAACGGCACTGTCGTTGGTCCATTCTACGATGACAATGGCAACCCACTTCCTTTGATTAATGAAGAAGGAACGGAATATTTGAAGACTGAAAACCGCGTTCCCGTCGGCAACTGCGCTCCATTGGTCACTGGCGGTATCAACCTCAGGGCTTCCTACAAGAATTGGTCGCTTTATGCCTTGATTGACGCTAAACTCGGTGGTCAGATTTACTGCGGTTCATACGTCATCGGTATGCAGACCGGTCAAAGCCTTGAAACGCTTTATGAACGCGATGGCAACGGCCTTCCATTCTATGATGAAAATGGTCAACTCATTGGCAATTACGGTGTTATTTTGCCTGGCTATTGCATCAATACCGAAACAGGCGAGGCTTACGAAAACGAAAATGTTGTCCATTATCTTTACAAATACATGCCGAACTTTGGCGGCTGGGGCAATTACCTCACCACGCCTGGCATCGTGAAAAACACATGGATTAAGATGCGCGAACTTTCGTTGACCTACGATCTGCCGCAACGTTTGCTTGAAAAGCAGAATTTCTTCAAGCAGGTTTCCATCTCGTTGGTTGGCCGCGACTTGTTCTATTTCTACAAGACTTTGCCCGACAACATCAATCCGGAAGGAACGCAAGGTTCGGGCAATGCACAAGGTCTGGAATATGCTTCCTATCCTGGCACAAGGTCATTTATGTTATCATTGAAAGTCAGTCTGTAATTGAGTAAATGAGAAAATTCAGTTTACATATTGAAAACGAGGCATCGAGGTCGCGAGAACTCGAGACATCTCGAACTCCCGCAACCTCGCAGCCTCGAAATCCAAATTGAAGTTTAATTTTGAACAGTTACTTATCATTTAATATTGAAGACAATGAAAAAGTTAATCATCATATCAGTCGTATTGCTTGGTTTGGCTTCATGCACCAAGAAATTTGAAGAAATGAACGAAAACCCGTTCAGTCCGACGGGAACAACGGTCGAGGCCTTGTTCAACGGCGTGGTCAGTTCGCTACAGCAGACCTCGAATGACATGTTCTATTTGCAGAACGAAATCTTTTATCCCGAAACGGAACTGGCCGCCTTGATCTCCGATGCCTGGGGCAACTCGCAAATCGGAACGGCCTCAGTTTGGTCGAATTATTACAGTGCTTTATCGAACATCCGCGAAATTGAAAAGCGTTTGGATGATTATTGCGTAGAAAAAGGCGATGATTCCATTTGCGACAAAGTCCGTGCGCAACTTATTATCTTAAAGGCTTATAAGACCTTTAAAGTAACCGATATTTTCGGCGATATGCCTTACACGCAGGCTGGCCGCATTTGGGAAGGTGCCGACAATTCGGAATACATGAAGCCGAAATGGGATAAGCAGCAAGACATTTATGAATCGGTGCTGAAGGAACTGGAATGGGCACGCAACATTCTGGTTGAAAATCCTGAAATGACCTATAAGGAAAACGAATACTATAAGTTGGGTTACGATGTGCTGTTCAGCAACAATTACACGCAATGGGCCGAATTTGCCAATTCACTGATTTTGCGCCACGGCTTGCGCATGTATGACAAAGAACCTGCCTTTGCTGAACCATTGCTGGTCGATGCCTACAATTTCAATTATTCAGTCCTGAGTGCATCGGGTGGCGTGGCTACCGGAGGTGCCATTGCTCTGTGGCCGAGCGTGTTGAACACAAGTTGGGACATGAACTGGGCATTCCGTGAGCACAAGAACCTCCGCATGGGCGAAACCGTCTGGAGTTGCCTGAGCAATACCAACGACATGGACGGCAGCGGCATTTTCGACTATCGTACCTTCATTTTCTTCGACACCAGCCACAAGACTGACAGTTTCCCTGATGGCGCATGGCACGCTTATCCACAAATCCGTACGTTGGAAACGCCAAACGAAGGCGGCACACCATACGCTCAAACCCGCGATGCCAACTACACCTTCAAAGGTCCTGCCTGCCTGTTCTCACCTATCAATTACTATCTGACCCGTGATGAAAAATACATTCCTCAGATACTGATTACTTACGCCGATGTGCTGTTTATGAAGGCCGAAATTGAACTTCGTCACATTGGTGGCATAATGCCACCAAGCATGGGACCTGAAGAGACCATCCGTCAAGGCATCTATCAGTCGTGCCTCTTCTGGACGCATCTGCCACAGAATACCAGCCGCTGGACTTACTTTTATCCGCAATACACCAGTTATATTGGCAGTCATGACATTTGGGCTTGGAGCAACAACATGACAGCCAACATCATGAACTATGCCCTTTACATGGATCCAAGTTATCATTATGATATGCCTCATGAAAAATATCTGCCATTCTTATATCAGCAACGCTGGCTGAACCTCTTCCGCGAACCGCAGGAAGCCTGGTCTTTGGCTCGTCGCACTTGGGCAACGCCAACCACCACCAACCACGCCAAGCTGACCTCATTCCGCATGGAATATCCTCAGAACGAAGTGGAATACAACTACGACAACTACACGACGCAAGTCGGCACAATGTCGAATGGCGACAGCCGTCAAACGCCTGTGTGGTGGATGACGAAGACCTCGGCAAGATAACCGATGAAGTTTTTAAAATATGGGCGGCCTGTTAAGGGTCGCCTTTATTTTTTGCTTTTGTTGGATTAATGGTGTCAGGAAAATGGCATTACGTAAAAAATTGTATATTTCCAGACTTTGACTATGCGTCACCCAAGTCACCCAAAAACTTTTTCTTAATCACTGTGTATTAAACCGTTACAAAAAAACTAAGAAAAGTTGTCAAAGTCAGGAAAACGAAGATTATCGGTCGTAATAAACAATCCCACAAACGGAGGAATCTATTTTTGGAGGACATCATTTCTTATACAAATGAATTTGTAACTCATAAAAATCAATGTTCCAAATTCTGAGCTTTGACTTTCGGATAATTCCTTTCAAAATCTGCCATCTTGTTGTTTTTCACGGCTTCAAATTTCCGAAAAGCCTCGCTTTCAGGGAAGAAAACCTTGTGTTGCAGCATCAGTTTGAGTTCCTGAGCTTGTTTCATGGCGGGCAGTTCGCCTTCGGCGATGGCAAAGTCTGTGAAACGCTCCCAAATGTAACGCACGGCCTGTTCGGTCGGGTGAATCATATCCTCTTTGTAGAAACGGTAGTCGCGCAATTCGTCCAAAAGGATTTCATATGCCGGAAAATAATGCGCATTGCCAAAACGCTTGCAGATTTCTTCGACAGCCAAAAGTAATGCAGCCTTGCTGATTTGGTTTTCGTGTAAACCGTCTTTCAAATGACGCAAAGGTGAAACGGTGAAAATGAATTGTTTATCTTTATGTTTTTCAACGAGTTGTGATAATAATTCCGTTGATTGTTCCGTTGTGAGGAATTCCCGTTGAAAAAGCTGTGAAGGCAGTTTGTGGCAGTTCGAGACAATCAGGCCGCATTGTTTGTGGCGGTAAATCCACGATGTGCCCAGACTGATGACAATCCACTTGGCTTGCAGGAAATGCTGTCGTGCAGAGTTGAGACTGCCGTTTACCGTTTCAAGCAGTTTTTCCGGCGAAGGATTCCAAAATTCAGTGTTGTGGCTGAAAGTGCAATAAAATTCACCGCCGACTTCAATCACATCATCTTTCGTGAAATCTTTTCCGCTTTCCAATCGCTCCACGGACTGACAAATGCTTGCCGGATTGAACAGCACGCCAAACGGATTGACCAAGGCATCAAAACCCAAGCCTTTGCAAATATTGCCTATTTCATCGGCAAAGCAAGAACCTAAAAAGAGCAGCTTATCGCCGTAGACGATACGCTGCTCAATAGGTTGTATTTTTATTTCCGTGGAAAGGTTCATTGTTTTCTTTCTTTTTATCAAGAATTTGAGAATTAGAGAATTTTGGACACAGACCTACTTGAAGTTTGCGCTTCGCACGGGAATTTCTGTGAACCGCTTCGCGTTCCTTGAGCGAAGTGAAAGTCTCTAATTCCAACGGACTTCCGTAGCGCTTTGTCCAGCACGTCCGACAGGTTTCTCAAATTCTCAAATTCTTGACAAGAAAAATCATTTCGTTGCCATCAAGAAGCGCTCAACTTCAATGCCAGCCATAGCGCCAGTGCCAGCTGCAACGATGGCTTGACGATACACGCGATCCTGGCAGTCGCCGCAAGCAAAAATGCCTTCCACATTGGTAGCCGTCGATTTCGGCTTGGTGATGAGGTAGCCTTCTTCGTCCATGTCGAGGATGCCTTTGAAGACGCTGGTGTTCGGAATGTGACCGATGGCCTCAAAGAAACCGTCCACATAAATGGTGCGCTCGGCTTTGGTGTCGCTGTCGAACAGAACTGCACCTTTCAGTTTCTTCATAAAGCCTTGCTGCTCACCGAAAAGTTCCTTGGTTTGGGTCTTCCAAAGCACTTCGATATTAGGCGTGTTCAGCACACGGTGTTGCATGGCTTTTGAAGCACGCAGCACATCGCGGCGCACGATGAGATACACTTTGTTGCAGAGTTTCGAGAGGTAAGTCGCATCTTCGCAAGCGGTATCGCCGCCGCCGACCACGGCCACATCTTTTCCTTTGTAGAAGAAGCCGTCGCAGGTAGCGCAAGCCGAAACGCCGCCGCCCTTGAATTCCTCTTCGGTTGGCAAACCTAAATAACGAGCTGATGCACCAGTAGCGACGATGATGGAATCGGCCAGAATCTCGCCATCGTATTCCGTTGTTACTTTGAAAGGTCTTTGCGAAGCATCGATAGCCGTGATTTCGCCCATGCGGATGTCGGCGCCGAAACGCTCGGCCTGCTGACGGATTTCATCCATCATATCAGGGCCTTTCACGCCTTGCGGATAACCTGGGAAGTTCTCAATTTCAGTAGTTTGTGTCAATTGACCGCCGGGCTGGATGCCTTCGTAAACGACGGTTTTAATGTCGGCACGGCAAGTGTAAATGGCCGCCGTGTAGCCAGCAGGACCTGATCCTATGATTAAACATTCAATGTGTTCCATGAGTTTGTGTGTTTGATGTTTATTTGTTTATTTGTTGACTTTTAGACATTTTGACTCTTTGACTTTTAGACTTTTTCGATTTGTTGTAAGCACCTGATTTTTGAATCTTAAATACTAAATCTTTAAATCTTAAATCATTGTCATCTCGAAAGGCTCAATGAGCTGCTTTCAAATTTATTTCGGCAAAGATAAGAGAATTATTGAAGAGTTGTTGCAATTGAAAAATAATTCCTATCTTTGCAGCGCAAATCGGGGCGTGGTGCAGTTGGCTAGCATTCTTGCATGGGGTGCAAGCGGTCGCCAGTTCGAGTCCGGCCGCTCCGACTTGAAAAACGGCACAGCGTTTTCTGATGCCGTTTTTTTATTGGCCTATTCTACATTATAAATCTGTCTTTCACTATTTCTAAATATTGGTGTCCGCTAAAAGTTTAGCGGACAGCCAAATTGTCATTTTCTTGTCACTTTCTGCTTGACCAGAAAGTAACCAAAGAGTCAAGGGCAAAATCATCGGCCCTACGCACGGCCAGCCTAAGTGTCTGAGCCTTAAGTCGCGGAACATAAATGCAGCTCCCTAAGGCTTAAACACTTAGTCTGTCCTTTGGGCGGACGCTGCCCCGCATTTTGCCCATGGGCACCGCGCCCAACCCAGTCAGGCTTTCAACACTTCAGTCACAGTGCTTTTTCCTTAGAATTATGGTGACTATTAAGCTGCTGAAAAGTAAGTCTCTTTTTCACCAAAGCATCATAATTCATTGTAGCTTAATTCACTAATGGCTCCATGTCGGTTTTTAGCGGACAGCAATAATTTCTAAAACACAGTAGAATCCTTGTTATTAAAGAAGAGAAAATGTTGATTGTAGTTGGGACAATTTTTCGGACACCAATAATTTACTGTAAATTAACTGATTTACATGCCGAAAAAAAATTGTCAATTTGGTTATCAGATAATAAAAAGTAGAGACGTTGCATGCAACGTCTCTACAGGCATTCTAACAAAAGAAACTCCGACATTGTTGCCGAAGTTCCTTTTTAATTTTTTCATCAATTGATTATCAACCGCCGAAATCCTATTCTTTCCTCGTAGTGAATGAAATGAAATGTGTCCCAACAGTCGGATAGCCATCAACGGAAAAGAAATGGTCTCCCAAAATGCTGAAAGAATAATGCGTGTCGGGTTTCAGGTCAAACTGAACGGTAATGGTTTTCTGGTCTTCGCTCCACGAAAATGATTCTTTGAGCGGACCAGCCAAAGTTGGAAACTCTCCACCATCATTGCCATAGCCAAGGGCGATGCTGTTTTGCATAGGTTTGTCGAAAGTAATCGTCATTTCCGATTTTCCTGCCGAAATGTCGGTGCTGCCGTTTTTGATGCTACAACTGACGACATGTGCGCACTGCTTTTGATAGGCTTTCAGCTCCTTTTTGTATTTCCTGACGTTGAATCCGTTAATATCCTTGATTAACTGCGGCATGTAACTTTCAATGTCGGGATAAACATTGCGTTGCTTTTCGTATTGCGCCAAGGATTCCACCATGGTTTGAGTCAAAAGAAAACTTTTTTCATTGGCAATCAGAGAATTGAGGTCGGCATTTGGATTGTGAGCCATGATGTATCTGATGACGCAACTCCGCACAAAGGTTTCGTCCATCATGGTGAGGGACGAGCCGTAAGCCTGCCACGTCAACTCTTCTTTCTTTAATTCAAAAACCTTGTCGGCTTTTTTCTCCATCTTGGCCCAATATTTCGCATTCAGAGGATTGCAATAAGCATGGCAAAATTCATGGATGACCGTTGGCATCACGGATTTGGCTTTATAATAGACATTGCCTAACGAATCAGGTTGCGCACATCCGATGACGGGCGATAAAACATTCTGTCCGTCAATGCGTTGTGAAGAGCAGCCGTAGTTGCCTGGACCGACTAAAATGCTGAGATAAATTCTCAAATCAGCGTTTTTGCAAGGCCCGAAAAAAGTGTCGAACCAAGAAAAGTCAAGCGCAGGGCGGATGTCGTTGTTGAAAGTTTCAGTGGCTTGGTTTCTAACGGGAAGCGTGCTTTCATACCATTCGTGAAAATGGCTCTTGTGATAGAAATCGGAAAGCGGCTTCAGAAAAACCTGTTTCTGCTGCTCGGTCCAACGGTCGAAAGATTTGTCGCCGCCTTCTTTGAAATTTTTGTCAATCGAAATAAGTCCTTGATTGTCAGTTGGTAAAACAAGGTGAAGCGCATAACTCACAACGGCATCGTAACTGACTGCTATTTCGTGGTATTCTTTTGCCAGCGCAATCACCTCGTGGTCTTTGTAAGGTGCAAAACAGGAATCGACAGCTGCGGCATAATCTTTCATCCGGCAATCGTTGTATTCTTCGCAACCCGCCAAGCGGAAAACCACGCTCAGAAGGTCGGCACGTTCATCGAATGAAACGGGGATTTCGGTTTGCGAAATGCCAAATAAAGGCATGAAAACCAAAAGAATAAAGGATAATGTTACTTTTTTCATGATAATTGAATTTTTAATTTTTCTACGCAAAAATAAGTGTTTTTGTAATACGCCAAAACTGAAATTTTTGATAAAGAAAGATGTGGCTATGTAAGTAACGCTTAAAAAATAAGTTGTAACACATCTAAACATTAGCCATTGATTTCCTGTTGAACGCAAATTGCCACAAATTATTCAAAAAATTAATGTGAATTAACTGATATACATATAATTATAACTTTTTGTAATTAATGATTCATTTACGATAATTGACTACGTCGAAATCTCCGATTGACTACGTCGAATGCAAAGCATTTCACCGACACGAAGTGAGGTAATCTTCGATTTTGCGTTTAGCGAAACGAAAAAAACAACTATTATCGTTACAGGTTATTTTTTTAATTCTCACAAAACATAGGCTGAGCGCGAAGCAGTTTGTGATTTCGCAAAACCTGAAAATATCGTGAGATGAACGCAATGCGTTAGCTCCCTAAAATCAATCTGTGCCTAGGTTGTTGTCCGTGTTTTTTTGTAATTTTGCCCCGATGAAACTGAAACATTTCATATTGTTTCTTACCGTGTTTCTTGCGGCTTGTTCCACGCGGCACCCCGTAGAGACGCGATTAATCGCGTCTCCTGACAAACAATTGCAAGCCATCAACAGCCTGATGTGGCAGCAGCCCGACAGTGCGCTGATGGTGCTGGTGGATTTTGCTGCCTCCCCGCAGGCGGATAGCCTGAGCACATTTGATGGGCATTATTTCCAGATGCTGCTTTCCGAATTGCTTTATAAGAACGATTACGAGCAGACCAACCGCGAAGAACTGCTGAAAGCGGTGGATTACTTCGACAGCCTGACAATTGCCCTTAACGACTCTCCTCAGCCTCGAAGCCACCATTGCGGACTTGATCCGCAATCTCCCGGCCAAAACGACAACCTTGTCTTTCTTGATGCGCGGGCGCATTACATTAATGGTGTGGGGTTTTATGAGCGTGACAGTTTGGTTGAGGCTTGCACGGAATACCTGAAAGCGGTGGAACTTATGGAAAACCATTTTAAAACAGAAGACATAACAGGCAAAAAGGCACAGATCTTGGCTCTGACTTTCAATAGGCTTTATAGATTGTTCTCAGACCAATATATGTCGGAACCTGCCATCGGTTGTGCCCAACAGGCTTTGGCGTTCTTTCGCATAGCGCCTCTTTCTGCCTTCAGCATTCCCATCACTTTGTCTAAAATTGGAGTGGAATATGCTGCTTTGGAAGAAATAGACAGCATGAAATACTATTATGCACAAGCCTTAACCCTGATGCCCGACACCGCCAACCTTTATTATCGCGACTTGCGTTCAAGCTGGGCACTGAATGACTACTTGTATCACCAAAAAGGCGATGCCGCATTGCAAACGCTAAAACGGATGGCTGTTGAAGCCGAAGATGATGATGAAAGGCTGACCCGATATCATACCATTGGATACATTTATTACAGGGAAAGCGTCTATGATTCCGCCCTCAGATACTTACAGCCTGTGTTTGACCGAAAGACTGACCTTGGAATAAAACTCCAAACTGCCGACCATCTTTCAGAAATCTATGGCGGTCTCGGCGAGCACGAAAAAGAGGAAGCCTATATCCGGTTCATGGCTCGATATAAAAGCATAGGGGTCGATAATAAATCGGAAACCTCAAAACTGAGTACCTTGTACCAAGACTATGCAAACAGAAAACAGCAACGGCAGACCGAGGCTGAACAAAAGTCGGCTCAGCAAAAGGCCGTGAAGCGCACCCTTTTCATATTGATTCCTATTGTTCTGACAGTGCTTCTCATTTTAGCCTTAGCTTTGAGAAAAAGACAACGAAATCGCTTAAAGGCTGCCGAGAACGAGGCAAAACAGCAATTGGAAGCCACAAGGCAACAACTCGACGAGCAATTGCAGCAGCATCAGGCCGAAGCAAGCAAAAAACTGGACGAAGCGAAAAAACGGTTCGAGCAACAGAAAGCCCAAACCGAAGCCTTGAAACTGGAAATGGTGAAACAAAAAGAAGCCGTGTCGGAGAAGAAGTCCGATAAGGGCGAAGCCTTTTTCAGCGAGCCGGTGTGCCTGAAAATCAGGGATTCGGTTCTGTTGCGTAGCATCACGACCCGAGACCTTCCCGTTGAACATAAGGAAGTGGTGCTTGACGAAGCTACTGGCTTGCAGTTTTGCAGTGTGGTGAATCAGCATTTCGGGGAATTGGAATCGCAGTTGCGCGAGCGTTATCCTCGGATAAAGTCGCAGGATTTGCTGCTTTGCTATCTGCATCTGCTCGATTTGGAAGAAAAACAAATGGCCGCCTTGCTGAATTTGACCTACGGTGCGGTGAAAAAAAAGACAGCCCGGCTACAGGAGTATCTTAAAACCGACGAAAATCTGACAGATTTCATGAAAAGACAGGCTGGTCTTCGATAGTAAAAACTGCCAATGAGGTTCGTTTTCTTGATTTTTTTGATGTCCAAAAGTCTTGTCAGACGGCATCTCTATAATTAGAAATCAATTGTTGTGAAACAATAAATAATTGATTTTTAATCATATATATCATAATTGTTGTTTTGTCCAACAATTTCCATCAACTTTCCATCATTTGTCCACCACCGTTTTTGTTTTGCGATTCTACTTTTGCCGATGCAAATCTCAAACAAAAAGCGATATGGCAAAAAAATTCAAAACCGTTCTGATGCTCATGCTGTTCGTTTCGTCGGCAGCTATGGGTTTCGCACATGGTGCGGAAGGAACAAAGCAAGACGAGTATATCATATTTCTACAGAAAAAGAGCTGTCATAGTAACCCCGAAAAAGGCGAAAGCATTCATGCCACGCTCAATGGGCACAACCTGATGGTGTCTTTCAGTGAAAACCTCGGCCAAGTGGTCGTTGAGGTGGAAACCATTTCGGGCGGCAATGTCCAGTGTCTCTCAATGCTTACCCCAAGCGGAATGCAGTTCTACATTCCCAATGCAGGGGATTACATGGTCACCTTTACGCTCCCCAATGGAGATGAGTATTATGGTGAGTTTACGGTAACAGATTAAGTAACTAAAGTTTTTGAGCCATGAGTTGGAAAAACAAGTTCATTTAGCAACCGAACCAAAAGGGAAAGGTGCTTGCGGAACGATGGTGTGGCAACTGTTTCTTCCGCAAAAGCACCTCAAGTTGCAACAACGTCCTCACTAACGCCTTGCGCGTATCGTTAAAGGCAGCCTTTCGGCTGCGAAGATAAACATTCCTTTCATAACGGAATGTCATGTGTAATAAGAAAATCCGGCAATAGGGAAACATTGCCAATGAAAACTAACAATTTAAACTTCAATAAGATGAATTACAAACACACAACACTTTTAGCCGCCATCGTACTGATGGGACTGACAATCTTTGCATCATGCAAGAAAGACAACGAGACAAAGACTCCCGAAGCCAATGGGACTCAATGCGCCAGCATCACTCACCCTGAGCAGATTGACGACATGAACGCCTACCTTGAGCAGTTCAAGCAGCAACTCATGGGTGACAGCAAAGGAGGTGAAATGATGACGGTCGAGGATGCCAACTGGTTCCTGACCAACCTGTCGAACTACGACTTCGGCAATGTCGTTGAACAGTTCGACGACATCATGTTCGATGACATCTACACGGATGTGAACATCAGCAACGGCATGGTGTCGCTTGCCGACCTCAACGATGCCTACAAGCAGATTTTCAATGAAATACGCAGTTACTACAGGAACCTTGACCTTCAAGACAAGGATTTCCGCTTCATCAAGTGCGAAATTCAGGAAGACGGCGCGGTGAAAACCCATGTCACTGTAACCTATGGCAATGGTGAAAAGGCTTTCGGTGGATTCCATTTCAGCAGCGAAGACAATTGCAGCAGTTATTTAGATCCAAATCTGACTTATACAGGTAATACTGTTGCTGTAGCTGAGCTGAACAGACTTCTCAACCAGTTGGTTCACACCCCGGAAACATCAGAAGGGAAAATATACTACACTATTCATAGCAGTAAGTATTTTGATCCTTTGGATTTGATAGACACAGTCACCCCTTCTCCAAACGATTTGTTTTCTCGTTTATATTTCCGTTTGGGTGGATTTTACAACGAAGTGATTTCGCATGAGGATATGGAGTATAATTTTGATTCCTGCGCAGGCATAATAGACGAGTACCGCCCACTTGGATGTATGGTTGCAAGTGTCCAGGTTAGATTTGGCTATGGATACGTACGAAATATTGCAGGTAATGACCCGACTCAGCAAACAAACTTTGGCCATGACATTTCCATCACATACGGTGTTTTGCACACAGGCCCGACAAACCCATCTATTGATTAAGTCAAATAAAGTTGTTGATCATATTTTGAAAAACAAAGACAATCCATCTAAAAAACTACAGCAATGAAAAAGCACATTACCCTTTTACTTTTCGCCTTGGCAGTGACTTTCGGAGCAAAGGCACAGGATGCAACTTTATTTAAGACCGAATCGGACTATTATGTCGAAGGCTGGGATTGCGTGAACACCAGCGACGGCTGCGTCATTTTCCAAACCCTGTATTTCGACATTGAAGCACAGATTGACCTTGGAAGGGTGTTCTACAAGA
>NZ_JBADWU010000057.1:0-16234 GCF_056203535.1 Candidatus Limimorpha sp.
AAGGTGTATGTCGCAAACAAGCTCTCGCTGATGTTCGAGGCGGCTGCATCCGCTATGGTTTCCATAAGGTCGCTAGACCTCGGCAAACGTCCCTCTCTTCCTTTATTGGTATAAATTCAGTCAACAATTATACTTGAGCCAAACATTTTAAGTTCTTTGGCAGGCAATGACACTGTCAACGAAATCAGCAAGAAATTCAACATCGACACCAACAAGGTGTCATCAGTCATCACCAGCGCCCTTCCGACTTTGGTTGGCGCTATGCAGAAAAACGCTTCCACCGAAGGCGGTGCCGCAGCATTGGCAAAGGCTCTCGGCGATCATGCCGGCAACGCAGAAAGCATGCTCAGCAACCTGAAAAACGTCGACCTTAACGACGGTTCAAAGATTTTGGGTAAGATTTTGGGCAGCAACGCTTCATCAATCTTCGATAAAATCGGTAAGCAGACCGGCACTACAAGCGGTCAGGTGAACAACATCCTTTCATCCATCGCTCCTGCCATGCTCAACCTCATCGGCAAAATGAAGAACAACAACAACACTGGTAATGACGCTCTCGGCGCATTGCTCGGCAGTGTTCTCGGCGGCGGCTCCAATTCAGGCAGCGGCATGGGTGGCATTCTTGGCGGCTTAGGCAAATTGTTTGGCGGTAAATGATTCGTTTTCAGTAATTTAAAACTATAGAACCTTGCCTTTTGGTGAGGTTCTTTTTTCTATCCGACGCAAAACAGCAAACCATAAACTACACAATTGCGTATTTTTTTGCTCGTTTGATGGTTTCGTATTATCTTTGCAAGCTGAAAGCATCATGAAAAGACATCTTATCATATTGGTTTTCATTTTTTTAGGTATATCAGCAGGTTTTGCCCAACGCATCGGTGGCGGCTTGCTGATAGGCCCTGCGTTCTCGACCATGAAATTGGCCGACAACGATTCGACACGTTTTCGCACGGATTTCTGTGGCGGCATTCGCATTGCTTTGATTCCCGAGAATTCCATTTTCGGTGCAGAAATCGATGTGATATATTCGCGTCAAGGAATGAAAACCAAATCAGGAACCGACGAAGACAAAAACAGGTTTCATTATATCGAAAAGTCTTCCTACATCAATGTGCCGATATTGTTGAATGTATACATGCGGAAATGGAACGAAGAAGACGAAAGTGAAGCAAAAAAGGCGCGATTGCGTGTTGGTCCATACATTGGTTTCTGCTTCGGCGGCAATGATGTTGTATCTACAAGAACTAATAGAGATACGAAACAAGCTATTACGCCATGGAAAACAAGTACTTACAACAGCTTTGACTATGGTTTTACGACAGCCATCAGTTATTGGTTTATTGAAATACGCTATTCCTTGGGCTTGAATAACGTGTTCAAAGGCGATGGCGTTTCAACCAATCATGTGATTTCAGTAACTTGGTCGGATGTGTGGTGATTTACAGTTGTTTATAATATAGGTTTCTCGTTAAACCACCATATTTTTCTTCCGTCTTGGCATAGCGATAACCTTCCTTCAGGAAATTATTGATGCTGAAATTATTGTTCGGCGCACAAGTCGTGCAAAGCAAATTGAAGCCACGTTGAACAGCCAGTTTTTCCACTTCCTGAATCAGTTTCTGCTGTAAACCCAAACCGCGATAGCCATCTCTCACCAGAAATAATTTCTGATTTGCAGCCTTAATGCCTAATTTTTCCAATTCATCAAGTTCTAAAGCCTCGCTGTCTCGTAACCCCGTAATCTCGTTGTCTAAAAGTCCCACCACATCGTGCGCATGGTCTTCTTCCAAACATTGCGGCACATAAAGGATGCCTATGGCAACGAGTTTTTCATCATCCCAAAAGCCCAAAGTCACATTCGGCTCCTGTAGGCATGAAGCAATCATTTCGGGTGAATTATGCCGCAAAACCGACTTGTCGGGCAGAGAAGCATAAACCGTCTCGTTCAATTCGACAACGGCTTGAAAATCAGTGATTGTACATTGGTGCAGTTGCAGGTTCATTTTTACATGTCTTTTAGGGATAAACCCATTAATTCCACTTGAAAGCCGTGAAGGTTTTTCTTGATTTTTTCGTATTTTTCCTCCAATAACTTTGTATTGTAACGTTCAGGATTGCGTTTTACTTCGGCGACAACAGCGCGTTTGTTCAGTTTTTCAATGGCAATCAGGTCAATTTCATTCTTTCCGTCTGATGTCCACCAGTTTCCAACTTCGGTTGTATCAGGCTTTTCGCCATACAGTTGACGGAAATATTTTTCCAACACAAAACCGCTGAATTGTGGATAGTTTTGTGTGATGTCTTTGGCAAGCAAATCGAATTTTCCGAGTTCCACCAAACTGCGGTTCGATTCGATGAAACGGAACCAAAAGCACAGAAAATTATCTTCAATGTGATACTTAATTCCTTGACTATTAGGTTTTGACCAAAGAGGACGCATTTTGCGTATCAAGGAATAATCCGTTTCCAAAGTTTCAAGATAACGCCCCGTGTTTTTCTCGACAATGCTGTCGATTTCCGATTGTGAAGTCATTCCATTAGCGATGAGTTGCAGGATGCTGTAATAAATCTGGTAACGTTTGCCAAACTCACCCACTAACAATTCGGTGCCTTCCTCAATAAAAACAGACGATGGATTGCAAACGGCCTGTATCATGTCGTTCCATGTTTTGCAACCGCTTTCCATCAGTTGTGCCACATATTTTGCCACGCCACCCGTTATGGCATACAACATCAGCAAATCTTCAGCGGTATAATTGGGATTGTAATCATGGAAAATCTGTTTTAAAGTGCTGATTGAAAAAGGTTTCAGCACTATTCTTGCGGTTTTTCGGCCAAACAAAGGTTCCTTGCGGTCTTCAAAAATCCGCTTCATCATGGAATAGATGCTGCCGCAGGCAATCAGATGAATATGCGCCTCATTTTGGTTTTGGTCCCAAACATTCTGAATTTGTGAAATGATGGATTCATCCAGTTCCATAAGTCGCTGAAATTCATCGATTACCAAAGTCACTTGTTGCTGACGGCTGTATTGCATCACCTCGTTGAGCAAAGCCGAAAACCTGACGGCTTGTCCATAGATATGAATGCCCAAAATACTCTCAATCTGCTGCTGAAACTCCTGACACAGAATCTGTTCCGACTTTTTCCCGACAAAGCAATACAAGTATTTCTTGTTTTCAAAAGCCTTTACAAGCAAGGTGGTCTTTCCCGTGCGGCGGCGGCCTATCAGCACCGTGAATTGCGAGACTGAATGTGACAAATCGTCCAATCGGTGCAGTTCCTGTAATTCGGTTTCCCTATCGTAAAACTTCATGATTCAAAATTTACAAATTTGTAAATTACAAATATTTTAATTTGCAAAAGTAGATATTTTTATTTGAATTACAAGTTTTTATGGAATAAAATTCAAGGATAAAATGAATTGGTATAAAAAAATTTTTCCTCTCACCTAAGAAACTTCCTTTCGACAAGCTCAGGGAGCTAAATACTCCTAATTCCTAACTCCTCACTTTCCCCCTTTTCCTTGAATCATCATCCTTTCATTTATTTTGTTGAAGGACCATTGCAACATTCCAAAAACATATTGGCGCATTGAATCAACACGTTGGGGCTGCAAAGCGGATACATCATCTGTCTGGCCAATGGCATAATGGTACAATTTGCCATCTTTGTCAGTCACACGGTACACATAGAAATATTCCTCGTCCATTACGCCAATCTTGTCATCGGAACTGAAATAGGCGAACTTTCTGGGTTGCCGGAGCAAATCAAGTCCACAAGTGTTGTTTGAGGAAGTGAAAGGCATCATGCCAAGCAAAGTTGGACCAAGGTCAATCTGAAGCGCCAGTCCATCGTAACGCGAAGGTGTTATCTTGCCTGGATAATAAAACAGCATCGGCACATGATGATAGGACAGAGGCATATCGTATTTGCTTGAGCCCCATACTTGTCCATGGTCGGCTATGAATACGAAAACCGTATTGTCAAACCATGGTTGCTGCCGTGCCATGCGCATCAGTTCACCAATAGAATAGTCGGCATATTCCACCATTTGTGTCTCTATTTTTGAAGTGGAAGGATGAAAACCGATATCGTTGGGCAGATAATAAGGCGTGTGGTCACTACAAGTCATAATGACGGTTAAGAAAGGCCCGTCTTTGGCCACACTGTTGCAATGCTCTACGGCGTGGCGCATCAATACATGATCGGGAATGCCCCAAGTGCCTATGATTTCGTTTTTCGGATAGTACGATTGACCAATCACGCTGTCGAAAGCATTACTGTAAAGAAATCCCTGCATGTTGTCGAAATTCTCATCGTGAGTCATCAGATAAGCCGTACTATACCCCGCTTTTTTCAGTTGTTGAGGCAGACCATCCATCTGAGGAACGATAGTATGTTTCATAGTGTGTCGGGCTAACAGGGCGGGATGCGAGTACAAGGAAGAATAAATTCCATTATAAGTGTGAATGCCAGCCGAATAAGTGCGTGTGAAAACCAATCCGTTAGCCATCAGACTATCCAAAACTGGTGTTAGTGAACCTATGCTGCTGCTTTCTGCCAGACAAGTTTTTTCAGCCGTCATCGACTCCATAATCACCATTACAACGTTAGTGCCTTCAGGCAATGGTGCTGTAAGGCCAGCAAGCATCAGGGTACTATCAGCAGGACTATTATGTTCAGCTTGGTAAACAGCTTCTGCCAAGGCTGAATCGGTCAGGTCGAGTGGCTTATTGACGCTTTTGTTCAACTCTTCGGCACTCTTGATAAAAGTGAATACGGGATTGAGTCCTATCTGATTGAGAAATGGATCGCTGCAGAAGTATGCCGTTCCGACACGTATGGGGCTTTTTTTGTTCAATCGGCCACGCATACCCGCAAAGATGGCCAAGGCCAACAGCAGACTTACCACTATGGCCCAGCCTAATGGTGCAAAGGTGTCGAGATTGTTGCGCAACGTGTGGCGGTAAATGCTCCGCATGGCAAACCAATAGCCTGCGGCAACAGCCAAAAATGCAAAAAGAAAAGCAATATACCGTGGTTCTGAAACAATCATATTGGCAATGATTCCTATGGAATCGGCCTCTTGGGTTGCCACAGCATCTAATCGGATGAAGAAGGTGTTGAAAAACGGTATGTCGGCGGCACAGGCCAGAAATCCAACAATGTAGAACGTCACGATGATGTGATGAATAATTTGATGATAGACCTTTGATCGTATGTGTGCCAGCTCGGCCACAATAAGCATCAAGGCGGGCAATGCCAGGAAATAGCAGCTTATCACCGTGTCGAAACGCCAACCCATTAGCAGAGCTTTTGGATATAAGCCTTCAAAATCAGGCCAGTTTTCGCAGCCGTTGCAATACACTAATGTATTGACAACACGAAACAGCGTGAAAATGATAATGCCTAATAAATAGGAAGTTAGCAGGTAATTCAGTCGGGGTGTTTTTTTATTTTTCATTCCTTATCAAATTCATATCAACCGCAAAATTACATTTTTTACCTTAGATGCCGTTTGTTATTTAAGAATCATTTGCGTGTAGGGGTACACAGCCATGCGTCTCGATACGCAAACCGATGGTTTCGCAATGCCAGGCAGCGATGTACAGGTCACAAATCTCCCACAAATAAAATCAACATAAATGCAAGAAGCGCATTATACAATTGCCAGTGCTTTCGTTTTCGGTTGGCGGAGGCATGCGGTGCATTCCTACAGTTCCTTATTATAATACACCTTGTAAAACTTTCCTTTTTCGTCTTCGCCTTGTTCGATTAAATCGCGATTGCCGTGAATGTAAATGTGGAAATTCTTATCCAGTTTGATGACGCTTTTGAAAGCACGCGCCTGTTTTTTCACTGCCGTCCCGTTGATTTCGAAATTGTCGGCAATCTCAATGTCTTCGCGCCGGGCGTAATTGTCCTTGAACTTGTGAAAACTCTCAATGACAGCAGGTTGCTCTATTACTTCGTTCACAAATTCGTCCATATCGAAAGTCTCTTTTTCCTTGAAGAAAGCCACGGAGCGGTTGAGCAAATCGGCTTGGTCGGCTTTGGAAACCTCGAATTGCTGCGGCAACTCCTTGGTGACGAAATTCTTGGTCAAGGAAAGCACCGTGTTGGTGTGGAAATATTCGTTGGCTTTTTGGAAAACATGCAGAAATTCGTCGGTCCAGAAATGGGCGTCGCTGCGGTTGGTGTTGTCGACAATGGTGACCAGAAAGCCGTCCTCGCGTTCCAGATTGTAAATCAGGCAGCCTTTGTCGAGTTTCTTGGTGTTGATGCCTTGTTCGGGCGTGAGGTCGAGGCCTTCTTCAGAGGTCCAGACGCGAAGGAAAGTGTCCTTGTTTTCCGATTTGAAAAGCCCGATGGCGTCGCAAAGGTTGCCGCCAATGCTGCAATCGGTGAAATGAACCACATAGAACTCGCCCGCCTTGATTTTCGGGTGGTCGCTTTTCTCGTAAAGATGCTTGGCGAGTTTTACCGAATTGATATACAAGCTTTCAGGATCGTCGAAAATCTCACTGACCATGCCATAGACCTCGTTGTATTTCAAATCCGATTCGTGAATGAAATGAAACTGTTCCTCGGCAAGAAAAACCTGCAAGAAATACTCATGCAGGATGTTACGCATCTCATCGTTGGTGGAGAGAAGGCTTTTTGAGCAGATGACACCTTCTTCGGCCTGTTTGTTGCCGACGAAATGCAAAGCCATGTTTTTTATTACTGACATATCGCTTGATTTGGATGTGCAAAAGTACGAAGAAATGATGTTTTGGTGAAAATATGGTCGAAAAACACAAATAATCAGATAGCAGGAATTGAACATTCATACGTTTTGGCCGATGACATTGAAAGGCCGATACATATCTGGTTGTCTTTTATAAACCTTTTATTTGCTGTCTGCAAACAGCAAATACTACAAAAAAATGCTGTCTTTGGACAGCATTTTTTGTTTCAAGATTTGGCGATTTCAATCAATCATCGTCATCGCAATCAATCGTGCGGGCAATCTTCTCGATGTTCAGGCTGCGGGCCGAAGCATCGATGATGTCCTTGTAGATGCCGCCTTTCTTGTAGACTTCGTCAGGGTCGCCCGACTGCTCGACGCGACCGTCTTTCAAGGCGTAGATGATGTCGGCATCAATGATTTGCGAGATGCTGTGCGAAATGATGATGACGGTGCGGTTCTGCTTGATGGCATCGATGCTGTTCTTGATTTGTTCGGTCGAGATGGCATCGAGTGAAGCGGTAGGTTCATCTAAGAAAATGATAGGCGGATTCTTGAGGAACATACGCGCAATGGCGATGCGCTGCTGCTGACCGCCCGAAAGCTGGTCGGCTTTGCTCTCGAACTGCTTCGGCAACGCCATGATTTGGTCGTAGATATAGGCTTTCTTGGCGGCTTCAACCACATCTTCGTGCGTGGCTTTCGGGTTGCCGTAAAGAATGTTTTCCTCGATGGAACCATCAAAAATGTGATTCTTCTGCAAAACCAATCCGATGTTTTCGCGGAGGAAATGCGTGTCGTAATCCTTCAAGTCAACGCCGTCGAGCTGAATGCTGCCACAATCAGGCTCATAGAACTTATCCAACAGATTGACGATGGTACTCTTGCCTGCTCCCGACAGACCCACGAAAGCGGTAATCTTGCCCGGGCGAATGTCCATATTGATGTTATGCAAGGCTTTAGTGCCATTCGGATAGGTGAAATCGACACCCGAAATGGTGAAGTTGCCATGAATCTTGTCGGTTTTGTAATTGCCGCTCGGTTCGACATCGGTATCGGAATGAAGGATGCTGAAGAAGCCTTCGGCATAAATCAAGGCGTCGTTCATGTCGTCGAAAATGCGCTGCAACTGCGTGATAGGTGCCACCACATTGCTGAACAGCATGACGTGATACATGATTTTACCGATGGTCATGCCCGGATAGCCTTTCAGCACGAGATAAGCCGTAAGGATGATGACCAAAACCGTGCCCACCTGCTTCACGAAACTCTTCACGCCATTATAATAGAAACTCACCTTGCGGGTGTTCATCTGGTTTTGGGTGACGTTATTCTGAATGTTCAGCTGCTTTTCGGCTTCAATCTGTTCGCGGTTGAACGACTTGATGACATTGATGGATTCAATGATGTTCATGATGCCGTGGCTCTTGGTTTCGAGCATGGAGCGCATCTCGCGGCGCCAGCCTTTCAAGCGTTTCGCCTGGCGGAAGGTGATGAAGAAATAAATCGGCACAATGCCTAAAGCCACCAAACCGACATACACGTTGGCGGCAAACATCAGTATCAAGGCAAGCAAGGCGCTGGTGAACAACGGCAGCAAGTCGATGAAGAAATTCTGCACTGTGCGTGAAAGGCTGCTCACGCCTTGGTCGATACGGGTTTGGAGTTTGCCGGTGCCGTTTTCTGTTTCGGAGAAGAAAGCCATGCGGAAAGTCAGCACTTTTTCGATGACGCTTTGCGCAAGGTCGTGCGAAACGAAAATCCTCATGCGTTCGCCGAAATAGTTCTGCAAGAAAGTGATGATGGCGGAAAGGATTTCCTTACCCAGCAGCACACAGGCGATGGTGACGACAATCTTATAAGCCTGCTGTCCCCACTGGATCCCTTGATTGACCATGCCATCGATTTCGTCAACGGTCCAATCCAGAACGATAGCATTGACCTGAGCCATCAATGAGCCGATGAGAGTTAGGATTAAAGTAATGAAAACTAACCATTTGTATGGTTTTACAAAGGGCTTGATGTTTTTGAAAAGTTGAACGAGGTTCATAGTATTGAAAAGTGATTATTATTGATTTAATAGTTTTTCAACGTCATTTTTGAGAAGAGGTATATGCTTGATTACAAGTCCCCATAAAAACTCGACATCCACGCAGTCATATCCGTGAATGACCCTATTGCGTGTCCTTATGACGTTTTTAGCATTTTCAAGTGAAAAGTCAGGATTTTCTTTCATGATTCTATTGAGAGCTTCGCCCATGATTTCCACATTACGTTCAACAGCACGACGGCGGAGCAGGTCTTTTCTAAAATCCTCAAATATCTTTGGCTGACCTTCAAAAAACGATTCTATTTCGTTACATGCGTTTAGCACATCCAAAAGATGTTTTTTTACATATTCATCCATAAATCAATTGTTTGCTGCGGTCAATATTGTTTTTAAGAATGTAATTTTGTATGGCATTGCCTTCTAACAAATCCACTTCACGTCCAAAGAGTTCTTGAAGTGCATCTTGAAAGTTAAAATAGTTGTCCACATAATCTTCGTGAGGGACATTTTCGAAATACACTTCTAAATCGATGTCGCTGTCGGGATTGAATCGGTCAGTGAGAACGGAGCCGAACACAAACAGCTGTTTCACTTTATGCTGCTGACAGAGGGCAATAATCAGCGGACGGTATTTTTCGATATAATTCATCGTGGAATTTTTTGCAAAGGTAAACTTTTTCTCTTTTTTATGGGAAAACATGAGCGAAATACAGTTTTTTGTTATTTTTGCAGTCCGATTGGTTCGCCAATCGGATGTTCTTTGTTTAATAAGAAGCGTTATGCTTATCTTGTAGTTGAAAACCTGAGAAATTTTCAAGAAAATGCAAGGATGGCATGATAGTTCTGCGCTCTGCGTGGGCTGTTATCTCATATTTGCATATTCGGGTTTCTCAGGACCTTCAACTAAAGTGTGGCATACAGTTCCACGCTTTTTTTGTTGACAGATGTTTCTATGGGACTGGGAAACAGTAACTATTGAATAAAATGGAATACAAAAACATTCAGAACGGCAAAAACAACGATGATTTCAAACGGTTTATTTTGAAAGCCATAATTTGGACAGTCCTACTCACTGTGTCGGGGATTTTTCTTTTTCCCTTTATTGGATGGATAATTGGAAAATGTTTTCCTGTTTATGTGATGTTGATTGTGTTTGCGAGTATAGGAGCGTTATTTCTAATCGTATGGCTTGTGCATTTAGTATTGGGAATAATAAACACACACACGTCTCATTTCAGGTTTAATTTGCCGATACCGAAGCCCTCCCCCAGATTATTGGTTTTGTCGTTTTCTGTCATCATAGTTTGTAGTGCAAATATGTTGATTGATGATAGTGGAAAATGTATTATAGGCACCTTTGGGTATGGAGAGCGTTGGGGTAACTCTATAGTGACTGAAAGGGAGAGGGTCTATAATATGTTTGGTGTGGAAAAAATTAGAAGCGAAAGAAATGATGATATCCTTCGTATGTATAGCTCTGAAAACGAAAAAACCATATTAGTTTTGAGCATGGAAGAACAAAAAACCGATGAATGGGACGGAAATGAAAGCTTTAAAATGATTTGTAAATCAGTGGAATACCGAACTGATGGAACTCCGATTCGTGTTTTTGAAGAAAAAACAGCCTGTTATTATTATTATGATTATGATTATTGTATTGATCATGATTATGATGAGGGATGTGGTTATTATTTTGGTGGAAAACGTGTGAATACTCTCAAAACAGCCATTCGTGAATGGTATTTCGAAAGGATTGGTTTAGTTTGTTTAAGTGAATATCCAATAATTCTTAAAGAGTCTCTATCCGATGAGAAAGAAACATTCTCAAATGTTAATAACAGTCAGCAGGAATCTCATTATGAATCGATTTATGATGATAATAGTCAACAGGAATCTCACTATGAATCGATTTATGATGCTCCAGCACCGCAAACACAATCTTGGGGAGGAAATATGATGCCCGTTCAAGACTTCGGAGGTGGTGATATTTATGGGGGCATTGAATCCTCTTCACAGCAACATGGTTATATAACAGAGACTTACGAAGATTATTGCCCTGTTTGTTATGGATCAGGGAAATGTCAAAATTGTTATGGTAGAGGAACATATAATGATTATACCAATACTACAAGGGATTGCCCGAGTTGCATCAATGGTAATTGTTCTAATTGCGGTGGAACAGGAAGGGTAACAAAGACAAGAACAGTCTGGAAATAACAGTGCTACCTGAGTCTATCGTGCTTATTGGCACTCCTTTTCAAGGGTGTGACGGTGTCGACATGGGGATGTTTTTTCGCCCTCGTAACTTTGACATGTATTTTCAACATGTAAACTAAATTTGCACATTTACTTATTTCCTTTTATTCATCCATAACGCAAAAAACTTGTCATAAACAGAATAGACATTCTTTTATAGAAGAATAGTATTATCTAATCGTTTGATTCACAGATAATAAACTCGTATTTTTCAAATTTCATCATAAAATGATGATTGTTTTTTGATGATTTTTAAAAAATCAGGTTCAATTATTTATCAATCATCATTTTGAGATATTGAAAATACATTCATTTGGCAATTACGGCAATCAAATTCGAGGCGGAATGTTCCCTTTTCGTTCGAGAGGATAAGTGGTGTGGCCTTTTTGCCTGTTTCCTTGCTGCACATTCCGTTGGCATAACGGATGCAGTGTTTGGTTGTCATCACCTTGATGCCGGACTGCTTGGAATACGATTTTTCTAGTCCGTCCTCGATTTCGGTTACGCCATGCTGACGGTAAAATTCGGCGGCCAAGGCATTGGTCACATTACCCAAATAGGATAATTCCGTTTCGGGATAATTTGTAGAGACGTGCCATGGCGCGTCTCTATGGGGGCGGTTATTTTTATGGTTTTCAACCAGATAATCCATCAGTTTTTCAACCAGATTGCGTTTCATTTCACCGATAACCGAGGCTGGAATCAGGTAAGGTTGCGAAAAATCCAGTTTCAAATCGACGGGATTGAAAATGGTGTCGCCCCATTGCAGGGCCTTTTTGCGGATGTTTTCGGTGGCTTTTTCGGGGTTGTTGGCGATGATTTTTTCACATTCGGCGGTTGTAGAAACGCGCCATGGCGCGTCTCTACCATCGTCTATCGATGCGATAAATTCATATCCTTTTTCATTCTCCTCAAGGGTCAATTGTATGTCAATCTTGCGATTGCCATTTGATGCATCCACCTGTTTCTGCCATTCGATATCGAGATTGCGGTAAATTTTCGTGCCGCGTGTGGCGCCATGCGGGCGATTGCTCGAAATGGTTTTTCCGCTGACCACATCGGCGCGGAGGCCTTTCAGTTCGCCATTTTCATCGAGGAAGCAGAAACCATCGCCGTTGTGAAGAACCTTATCGGTGCGCAGTTCCATACGGACTGAATTGCACCAAGTTACCTCGCCGACATATTCGCCCATCGATTTTGGGGTGAACGGTGAATCGATGCCTTTTTTGCGGCCTTCGATGAAATAATCGGTGAAGCCGCGTGAAAACGATTTTTCGGGATTGACTTCAAAACCGAAACTGCAACGGCCATTGGAAGCCTGCTGCAAATCGGTTCTCCGGCTGATGATTTCGTCTAATTTCTTGCGATAGAAGGCTGTCACGTTTTTCACATAATCGGCTTCCTTCAATCGGCCTTCGATTTTGAAACTGGTGATGCCGGCATCAATCAGTTGTTCAAGATGGGCACTGTTGTTCAGGTCTTTAAGTGACAATAAATGACGGTTTTCTATCAAGGTTTTGCCGTTTTCATCGAGCAGGTTCCAAGGCAGACGGCAAGGCTGTGCGCAGGCGCCACGATTGGCACTGCGGTTGCCCAGATAGTGGCTCAGGTAGCACTGTCCGCTTTGGCAGACGCACAATGAACCATGCACGAAAAACTCCAACGGAACGCTTGTGTTGGCACGGATTTCCTTGATTTGCTCAAGCGAAAGTTCGCGGCCCAAAACGACTTGTGAAAAACCGACTTTCTCCAAAAACTGCACTTTCTCCAAACTCAGGTTGTTGCATTGGGTGCTTGCGTGCAGCGGAATGGGCGGCAAATCCATCATGAGCAGCGACATGTCCTGCACAATCATGGCATCGACACCGACATTCCAGCAGTCGTAAACGATTTTGCGGGCGCGTTCCAGTTCGTTGTCGCGGAGCAAGGTGTTGAGCGTCACATAAACCTTCGCATCGTACAGTGCGGCATAATGGCACAGTTTTTCAATGTCTTCAATGGAATTTGACACTTTTTCGCGTGCGCCGAAATCGGGGCCGCCGATGTAAACGGCATCGGCGCCATGGTTGATGGCGGCCTTGCCCACTTCGAGGTCTTTGGCCGGGGAGAGTAGTTCGATAATTTTCATGGTGCAAAAATACGGAAAAACCGATGTAAAATGCCTTAATTAATTGGGCTATCAGTTATTTAGTTATCAGTTTTCGGTTGTTAGTTTTAAAAAACCAAAGTTGATCAAAAAGCGTCCAAAAACTTTCCACTTTAACACTTTTAGCACTCTCCACTTAGAGCCTTCGTTTCGACAAGCTCAACGGGCTACAAACCATTCACCAATCACCCAAAGCCCATCACCAATTATTGTACGTCGGATTCCATCGTGCCGATGACATTCATCCTGAAATTGGCGATGTAAAATTTCTTGTTGGCACCATTGACGAAATAACCAAAAATCTTATCACCTTCCTGATAATCGTAAATCGATTTCTCAAATATCTGTGTCATTGAAAAATGATGCCATTGGTCGTAATACTGATAGTAATAATTGACAGGAATAGACTTAATGTTTTCTTTTCCTGTTTCTCTGTTAATTGCATAATCAATACTGATGTTGAAATCGTTCTCGTACTTAGGAATGAAGACATCGAATTCGCATTGCACTTCAACGGATTTCAAATCGTTTTCCAAAACGACATTAGTCAAATTGAATGGATAGGTCTTGCTAAGCGTAAACACGTTTTCCTTATCCAACGTATCGGTTGGCATCACATTGGTCCTGGCTCTGGTGAAATTCAGACTTTGTGCGGAATTGACGGAAAACAGCATCTTGCGATTGCCATCTCTCGGAAGAAGTGCATCATTGTTCATCACATAGTCGTCCATAGCCTTGTATTCGTTCAGCAGATGTTTCACTTGCTCGTTTTCCTGCCGAACAAGCGACAGCACGTTGTCCTGACAATTGATTTTATACACATTGCCATCATCATAAAAATAGTCGCCGTAAATCATGTTGCCCATAAGCCGGGATGCTTTCAGTTGGGGCGAGAAAGTCTTCGACCTGAAATAAGAGACTGTATCCAATCCCGTATTGATCCATGCCACCGTTTGGGGCGATTCCATATCATAAGCCGATTTCATCATCGCCAATATTGAAGGCGTAATGTCTCGGTGTGTCACCATGGCAGGAAACTCCTTGCTTTCCTTCAGCAACGGCGACCAGATGACCAGAGGAACGTAATATTTGTTGAACTCGCTGATTGGGCTGTAGAAACAATGGTCGCCCGTGATGACGAAAATGGTGTTTTTATAATCAGGCTTCGATTTGTAGGTTTCCATGAAATTGCGCAGACAATCATCGAAATAGCCGTAGGAAGCATAGCATTTGTACATGTGCTCAGGTACTTTATCCGTATGGTTGGCGTTTTTGAGCATTTGCCTGTACCGTTCGATATAGCTTTCTTCGTTTGGGTATTCAAAAGGATCGTGTGTCGTCAGGGTCAGATAAATGTCAAGGCGGGGCTTGCCGCTATCGAAATCGAGATGCTTGAACGATTCGGAGAAGAGGTATTCATCGTAAAGCCCCCAACTGTTCGACATCTCTTCGGGATAGGTCTGGTAATCAGGCAAGAAATTGTTCACTTCATTGTCGTTCAGGAAATAGCACATTTCGTCAAAACAAAGCCAGCCTCCGTATAGGAATGACGATGCGTAGCCGTTTTGGTTCAATATCTTAATCAGCGAATTGAAGCGAGGGCAGTTGGACGACTGCAAAAAACCGTGTTCACCGAATGGCAAATTGCCGAAAATGGTTGGCAAAGCCGCGAAAGTGCGTTGCGATGACGAAAGGCAGTTGTCCCACGACAATCCGACCGAAGCCAATGAATCCAAAAAAGGCATGGGCGAAGGATAGATGCAATCGGGGCCACAAAATTCGCGGCTCAACCCTTCGGTGATGACAAACACGAAATTCGGCTTCACATCAGGGTCGAGATTGAAATATGGCGACAAAACATCTGGCGATTTGTCGATGTGGGCAAAAGGATATTTCTCATTAATGAACTCAATTTCAGGAAACTGGGACTGAAACGCCTTGATGCGTTCCCCGTTTTGTTCAAAATCTTCCGTGTTGATGTCGATACTGTCGAATTTGCTTTCCTTCGAAAATAGGCTGCCAAAGAAAAACGCCTGCTTATTGTCGATGGTGTTTTTTTCATCTTGGTTTCCGTAAAGTTTTTCAGGCACTTTCCAAACGCACAATCCTGCAACGGCAACGGATAACCATACGAAAAGACTGATTTTCCCCATGCGGAACTCATGCCCTGACAACAGCAAAAAAGCAGCTGGAATCAGCAGCAAAAAGGCATAGCCCCACCAGACAAACGGCTCGCTGGCACTGGCAACATAGACGAGATCGTGAATGGAATAATCGAAAAATATCTTGTCCAAGGGAACGAAAGCCGCCACAAAATACATGATCATCGCATTGGAAATCAGTAGCATGATGGTTCCCATAATACGAAAGGCCAATTTCGCAGTTTTCTCGGAAAAACGGTTTATCAACAGATAGAGCGGACAAAGGACGAGCGATATTTTTGCAAAAAACAGAATGTCATATCCGAACCCGAAAAGACACAACTTGAGCTGCTTCAGAAACTCAAAATGATAATGCGCCAACAAGGCCGTTTCAAACATGCGTATGGCAAATCCGAAAACCAATAGCCACAACAAGAAACTCAGAAACTCTTGCAGACCAATTGACAGTTTTTCTTTTTTCATAAATCTGAATTCAATAAAAAATCAAATTGCAAAAATATGAAAAATGTCATCTCACTTGTCATCTTTATTGTGTTTGTAAATCAGTCTGAATTTATGCGCAAGCGCATCCAAAGATTCTGTTTCGTTTGTCAAATTCGTAGTTGATGAAAATCAGCGTGATATGCGAAATTTGCGGTTAATATAGGGATTGTCGTTTAATGTTTTCAATTTGAGCGAAGCAGCGACTGGTTCCATCCGTTTTCTGCGTTGGGCTCATCAAAGTTACGTTTTTATATCTCATTCCAGTCATTTCGGCCGGATTTTTCGTCTGTTTCCTACGGCAGAGGCATAGTTCCCCTGCGGAAGCACTTTGATGTGCACACTTTTTCGTTTCAGGCCGCTGCTAGCTGCGCTCGTTGTTCCATCCTGTCCGCCAACTGCACCAC
>NZ_JBADWU010000058.1:0-105923 GCF_056203535.1 Candidatus Limimorpha sp.
GCCATGTCTGTCAGTCTTTTGCTTGTTTTGTTTTCTACCACTAAGATAGGTGAAATTCCTGACATGGCAATCTCCTGGGCAACTTTTTGTTGCTCAGGATTTTATTCCTTTTAATCTATTACAGGTGTGCGGAATTAAGGAAAGATACATAATTTTTCTAATTCAGTTTGCAAAAATACATATTTTTAATAAATCACAAACTAAATAATGATTTTTTCGAGAAAAAGGGAGAGTAATCTTTTTATCCATTCGAATTAAAAGTTTCATCAACACCCAACATCCTTTCCAACCCTTTCAATTCAGTCTTTCTAGCTTTACGTATCTTGGACATATCTAATTTTTCGACAACAGGTGCAATGTTTTTTGAACCTTTACTACGAGAGTAAGCGATGTTTTTCCTATGGAATAATGATGCAACTTTTTCCTGTCCATTTGTTCCTTTGGGATTAGTGTCTTTTGGCAGGGAAAGCCCCCGCAGCAACCCATCCAAATCATCGAGCATCCAATCCTCAATACTGGTTTTTGCCTCAAGACGGCAGAATTCGACAACACCGAAGTCGGATTTGAGGTCTCGTTCCACATTCTTCCAATTTGGTTTTTGTTGAATTTGTTTTTCGTAAATATCTGTGTCGTATTCGCAACAAACGGCACGGAACGAGCAGGACTTCTTACAACATTGACGTATACGTTCCAATCCTTGTTTCATTTTTCTCTCAATTGGGGTGCCGTGCGTGTTAACCACCCTTACGCCAGATGGACGTTGCCAACCAAGACTTTTGTAATAGTCAAGCAATCTATTTACAATCAATTCATCGGCATCTCCTTCCACAAAGATGACGGTCATTTCTTCAGGATCCTGATTTTTGTCTTGTTTTTTAGTCATTCGCCACTCCCTTCTTTCGGCCAATCGGTTTGAAGAAATCATCTATAAGTTCATGATCACCGTCAAGATCAAGCATTAAGTCAAAAAGGTATTCGCCAAGCGACATGTTGCCTGCTGCTGCAATTTTCAACACGTTTTTCACTTTTGACGGCCTGAGTGTGCGAAAATCAACAAGACCTTTGTCAGAAGGGATTCCCACATAGAGTTGTTCAGCGGTAAGATGTTGTGCCAAGTGAGTGGAATGACTCGTGAATAACAGCTTCGTTTCACCAATAAGGCTGCTAATAGATTGCAGCAAATTTTCCATCAGCCTAGGATGTATGGAATTCTCAAGTTCCTCTACCAGCAATAATTGCACACCTTCTTCATTTGCCCGAATACAATTGGCCAAAAGAAACAACACCTTCATACTTCCAGTGGAAAGATAACGGAAAGGTGTCGCTTGGTTATTGCACTTTTCCTTTACAAGCACATCAAAACTATCAGGCAGTTCAAAAGGAATTCCGTCAACCATTTGCTTATCTGAAAAGTGTTGCCTTATTGGTTTTATTGACTCAACCATCGGAACAAGTTCCATGATTGTAGATGTCAAAAACTCAAACAATTCTGGCTGTTTTTCTTGAAGATGAAATAAATATTCAGGGAAACCACGGTCAATTGAAAATTCCATCTTCCCTTTTTGAGAAAACGAAAAACCAGGGACAAAAAAAGCGACAGGATCCGAAAGCGAATTAAGGAAACGTATCTTAACCGAAAGAATTTCAGTTACAACAACCCGATAGTTCCAAGAATCAAGATTCGAAAGCTTATTAATGGCCAATTCATCGGAAGAAACAACTATTGGCTTGTTGCATCGTCCACACGAGTCATATTTTGCTTCCTCTTCCTTACGATCAAACACGACCTTGTATTTTGGCTTTTCCGCCTCAAAATCTTTTATTCCGAGGTATTCGCTCAATATCTTTCCTTTAGTTTCGCCGTCCGCTTGATTGCCATTCATCAACCACCGAAAGCTAAAACTATACAAAAAGCCCAATCCATCATCTAAAGCCCCTTCAATTTCAAAGCGATACGGCCTACCTGCATTACTACTATTAATAGGAATAGAATTTGCAGAATGCATCATCTCCGCTTTCTCATCCATTGTAACATGCATAAACGACGAACCAAATTTTATGGCATCCAGCACATTACTTTTACCATAATTATTTGGTGCCAATAAGGTTGTGAGATTTTGAAGATCAATCTCAACATAATCAATGTTGCGGAAACCTCCAATCGAAATTTTTTTAAGCGTTGCCATTTCTTCCTTTTTTTTGAATTTTGAGGCAAAAATAAACAATTTTTCTCTATAAAAGTAAAAATATATTACTTTTAACCCAAAATATCGCAAACAAAAGATATGTACCCCTACCCTTTCACCAAATCCATCAGTTCCTGATAATCCGACACCACACCATAACAGACGTGTGCATCCGAAATGTTTTGGAAGAGTTTTTTGGCGCAAGCGGTCTTTGCATTTTCGATGGCACGAAGATCCATGCTATCCATGCTACCTTTGGTTTCCGCCACAAAGAAGACGTGCTTAACCGAACCATCATTAAAGGCGATGGCCCAATCGGGCGAGTAATTTCCGACTGGCGTAGGTATCTGGAACGCGCGTGGCAATTTGGCATAGACACAGACTTCAGTAGCGATGTCTAATGATTCCGCAAAGGTACGTTCAATGCTCTTGTCAGCCGAACCATCAGTAAAGACATAGTCCATGATGCTCTTCTGTGCATTATAGGCCTTGCTGATTGGCTGTGCGTGTTTCTCTTGGGTGAAAATGCTGCTATCGTAGGTCTCGTTAAGACGATCGTATTCAATATGTTCAACTATCATCGTGGCTTTCTCGTCTTTGATGAGTTTGCTGACATTTTTGATAAACTCTTCGGGATTGTTGCGGAACATCGCTAACTTGGACGGCTTGAGTCCCTTCAGAATGGTGCATACGGTACGGCGGGTCAGTGTGGTGCGTCTGGCTATCTCGCCTACCAAATCATATTTCACCGTCGAGGTGCTCACTGTTGACAAGGTCGTCGTCTTAGTCTGTGTTTCGCCAAACGTATCGACTTCCTCCTGGTTGCCAACCGTCATGACATATTTCAGTTCGGCAACTGCAAGCCTTGCGTTGATTGAAGTGACGGCTTTTTCGATAAGTTCCTTGCTATCGTAGTGAACCGTATAGACATATTTGTGGTTGATGCTCTTCCAAAGGGCCTGAAACTCTTTCTTGCTGAAATTGTCGTTCAACTTGTTATCAACAATTGTAGAGGCATGACCGTTCTCGACCATCGAATCCACTTCACTTTCAGTCTCATACACCGCCTGTATCAGTTTATGGACATCATCCTCAATCGGTTCCAGCATTGGGAACATGGCCATCGGTGCAAGCGTTCCATTGTCGGCAGCGTCCTTATAACTCTGCTGAATGTTATCATCCTTGTCAACATAGCCATTCATGATTAAATAGGTATAGATGACGTTTGCCTGCTGCTGGTCAATCTGCAATGTGTGACCATCCTTAAACTTATGCAGCCCTTCAAAATATGCTTGCGTTGCCTTGGTCGGGCGCTCTCGCAATGCCTGTTTTGTCTCATCCTGAAGTCCTTTCACAAAGGTCGAATAACTCTCGTTGGCAATGACAGTAAGTTTGTTGACATCATGCACATTGTCGCCCAGTTCCTCCTTATCCATACGGGTGCCGTGCTGGTTGACGCAGATTCTCAAGCCTCGGCCTACTTCCTGACGCCTGGCAATGGTGGAATCGGCATGACGAAGGGTACAAATCTGGAACACATTTGGGTTGTCCCAGCCTTCACGCAAAGCGGAATGGGAAAAGATGAAACGTGTAGGTTCTTCGAAACTCAACAGACGTTCCTTGTTCTTCAAGATAAGGTCGTATGCCGTGATATCGTCAGACGTGTCGCTGCCGCGTGACGTTTCGCTATTGACAGAACGGCCTTTCTTGTCGATGGAGAAATAGCCACGATGCACCTGACTTGCATCAAACTGGCGCAAGTAGGCCTGATAGTCATCGTCGAAAAGCGACATGTTTTCGCTCAGATAGTTGTTATATTCCTGTTCGAAGTATTTCCAGAAAGGGCCTTTCACCACGTTGCCTTCTTCGTCGTAGCTTTTATAATGAGCCACTTCATCAACGAAGAAAAGCGAAAGCGTCTTGATACCTTTTTCAAATAAGGTGCGTTCTTTCTCGAAATGCGAAGCTATGGTTTCGCGAATCTGGACACGCTGCATGGCTTCTTCGGTAGTGTCGCCATACACTTCGCCTTTGTATAGGGTAAGGCCATTGAGGAAGGTGACGCAACCACGGAAAGCGTCGATGTCGGAAATGGTAAAACCGTCATATACCTTCAAACCTGACACTGCATAAAGGCTATCGTGCAAATCGAAGCGACGCGACTCACGGCGAATGGCGGAAGCACCTTGCACCTGAAGCTCGATTTTTGCTTGCGGCGGCTTGTTTTTCGACAAGACGATGTCATCTAGATACAGATAGGCCGAATTACCCTTGATGTTCTTCACCTCGAAACCTTTCACCTGAATTTTCTTGACAAGTTTCTGCTTGTAGGCATCCAACGCATCCAATGCGTAAATGCAGTTGTGGATGGTTTTGTGCGTGGCCGAATAATAGAGTACGAAAAGCGGCTTGAAGCGTTTCAAGGCTGTCTGCGTTGCTTCGCCTTCCATCTTCTGCGGTTCGTCCATAATGATGATGGGGCGGTTGGCCGCCAACACATCTATGGGCTTGCGGCTGCCGAACTCGTCGCGTTCGCTGTAAATAATCTTTGACGCTGCGTTTCTTGCGCCTTCTTTCATTGAGGATGCGAAAGCCTGGGTATTGATAATCATCACATTGATACCCGCATCGGAGCTATAGGAATCCAACTGCTGGAGGTTCGAGCTGTTATAGACAAAGTATCTGGCTTTCTTGCCATAATGTTCCATGAAGTGGTCTTCGAGCATTTTGAAACTCTTGTTCACGCCTTCGCGGATGGCAATGCTCGGCACCACGACGATGAACTTGCTCCAGCCATACAGCTTGTTCAGTTCGAACATCGTCTTGATATAGACGTATGTCTTTCCCGTACCCGTTTCCATCTCGATGTCGAGGCCGACACGTCCCAAGTCGTGAGAGAGCGCAGCTGATTCGGGAATGTCGCAATGGTTTTGCATCTGCCTGATGTTTCTGAAAAGCACTTCGTCGGTGAGTTCGATGTCGGCATTCCTGTAGCCGGCATATTCTTCTTCATAGACAATGGTGCCCGACACCTTGCCGAGGTCGCGGCGATAGGTTGTGGCGTCGTGTGTGGGCTGACCAGCAAACACCTTTACGGTATTCTCCACCGCATCGGTCTGATATTGTTGTATCTTGAAGTTGAATTTCATAAGATTGTATTTACCATTTTTTAGCAAAATGCATTGTATAAATCATCATAATCCGCACGAATAACATTAAAACCTAACGATTCAAGAAATGCACATTTCCCCTTACTAATATTTTTACCTACATACCAACCTTTTAAATCTCGTTCATACATTCTTGAAAACTTCGCTCTTTGTATTAACAGCCATCTAAAAAAGACCTCATTTTCATCGAGAGACAAGCCAAAGATGAATAACGGTTTATTAAAAACAATATGCAACCACGTATTGCATCCAACCCAATTATCAACATTTTTACCATCAAAAAAATCGTTCATGTTTTTATAATGAATCATATTTCGAGCTCTAGCAACACTTCCCATATAATCACTTAACCCTAATTGGATACTTCGATGATAGTTTTTTAATCCATTAATGTGCCATATCCCAAATCCAGAAATTGGTGATTCTATTTTTTCATCTCTTCCCCAATACACATTCCACGGATAATAATCCGTAAATCCATTCCCCATTCTATTCAGTTTCAAACCTAAAGCAGAACTCATATAAGTGTCAAAATTAGTGGTTAAAATTGGAGACTTTCTGCCCTCCATTACCTTAATAAAGGAACTAAAATCAGAGCTAGTTTTCTCATCCTCGTACTCCTTTGCAATTTCTTTCTTCAATTGATTTTTGTACAGACGAACCTTTGTGGGGTCTGAAAAAAATTCTATCGTTTTATTAACGCAGTCAATATCAGATAAATCATCTGCATCCTCAATACTATTTTGACACCAATCTCGACAAATCACTTTTGTTTCATCCATTTTTTGCCGAAGATTTTGAATCAAATCTGTATTTTCATTTGAAAGATTATTTAAAGGAGTATTTTTTGATCCTGTCATCGCGATTGCATCTATCATCTTGCAATCAATAGATGGAAATTTTTCTTGTTGTCCTTGGAAAAAGTTGACCGAATCCCGAAAATAACAATTCTTGTCAACAGTACGACTATATAAATTAAGTTCAATCAAATCGAATAATTCAGTATTGGATAACCCATTCAATGTATTTGTATTTCCATCAATGAAATTGTCCAACAATTTACCATTTGGATCATTCTGATTAAATTTTATCCATAATGATTTCAACAACTCTATCCATGATTTAACATCATTAAAAAAACGTTGATTGATGCCATTGCCTATCACAAATGCAACATCATTTTGGGATAGAATTCCTTTTATAGTATCCCGAGTTCCTTCATTCATAATTACAATATCTTTCTAATCGTATCCTTACTATAAGCATTGAAAATCTGCTCGAAATTGTCGGCCACGTTGTCGGAGCTTAACGACTTGTCGCGCATAATGAAGTAATAGGGCTGCTGCTTGGCCACTTCGGTGATGACCTGCTCATTGACATCTTCATCGAAGCAGGCGATGAGGTAGCCTTCGTTCACATTGAAGACTTCCTTGCCCGCAATGGTTTTCTTCTCAATCTTAGCCGAAAGTGGCAGATTACATTCAAGCATTACTTGGAAAAGCAAGTCTTCGGGCGTGCGGTCGGGCTTCACATTGTCCTCGAAAAGACGCAAGTCCGAAAACTCCTCCGGCTTGTAATAGACATCCTCCATGTTGGAAGTGTCGAGCTTGAGGACGCGGAAACCGGTGTCCAAGTCTTGTGTTGTCAGCGGATTCTCTTCCTTTATCTTCTTCCCTGCCCTACGGATGCGCTCCTTGCCGATTTCACAGATGTTTTTGTAACCTGCTTTGTAGGCTTCGCTGTTTTCATCAGTCTTTTCAGGCAACTGAACCATAATAAATTTCCTTCTTCCGTTTTTTCTACTATTATAGTTCATTATTGCATGTGCGGTTGTTGCACTTCCACTGAAAAAATCGAAAATCAAAGCATTGTCTGGAAGGAAATAGTCAATCAAATATTCTAATAGTTCAACAGGTTTAGGAAATGGAAATATTTCTTTTTTCCCAAACAAATCCGAAATGTCCTTTGACCCATAATTAGGTATACCTTCTTCGTCTATTACAGAACTAATTATATTATTGTTTCGTTGTTTTTTATATCTTGGCATACCATTGCGATTGAAATATATTTCAACCCATTCCTGTCCTTTATTGTCAAATGTAGGCAAGCCCTTTTCTTTGTTTTGAAAAAAAGTTTCAATCTGATTTTTGTATGGCCATGTTCCTCTAAGAGTAACATCATTTTGAAGTACTCCATTTTTGAAAACCATCTCTCCATTAACAATATCAAGTTTCACATCAGTTCCAACTTGACCAATAAACACAGCATCTTTAACTCCTTCTATTGGACAACCTTTCTTAAAAACCAATTCATTATATGGATTTTTTGGACTTGGCTTATTGAAGCAATAATGCTCTAATGGTTCTAAATTATCAGCATTATTTTCGCCAAATGAACTTATAACTATTTCCGCGTTTTTACCATATCCTAATATGAATTCATGATTTTTAACAATTTTCGTAAACCCCTTTGAAGAGCCTCTATTTACCCAAATCATACTTCCTCGATCAAGCCTATTGGAAAAGCCAAAAATCTCATCACACATTTTTCTAACATTATCCAATTCCCTATCATCAATTGAAATAAACAATATGCCATTTTCAGATAATAAATCTTTTGCAACCTTAAGTCTTGGGTACATATCATTAAGCCACTTTGTATGAAACCTTCCTTCACTTGAAGGATTTAATTGATAATTATCCAACAGCATATTGCCATCAGCATCAAACATGCCGCTTTTATCCTTAAATTCTTCGGCAGACGCACTAAAATCATCTTCATACACAAAATCCTTTCCCGTATTGTAAGGCGGATCGATGTAAATCATCTTCACCTTGCCGAGGTAGTTTTCGCGCAAGAGTTTCAGTACTTCAAGGTTGTCGCCTTCAATGTAGAGGTTTTCGGTGTTGTCGAAGTCAACACTGTCTTCACGGCAAGGGCGCAAAGTCATATTGGTAGGCATATTGGCCAAGCGCATTGCCTCGCGCTTCCCTGGCCATGTGAATTGGTAACGCTCCTGATTGCCTTCAACAATCTCTTTCGATAACTCCTGTTTGAGTTTGTCAAAATCAATGGCTCTTTCGGGCTTGCCGTTTTCGTCCAATCGCTCCGTCAGGCAGTTGGGGAACAATTCGCCAATCTTTTGGATATTAGCATCGGTAATATCGGCAGTGTGCATTTTTAGTTTATCCATATTATGATGATTTACGATTATTTTTGAAATGACTTTAAAAATTCTCTTTGTTTATCGCGCAGTTCTTCAAACAGTTTCAGTTTCTTTCTCGGCTGTTTCTCGTTACGCGCTTTCTTTTCGAGTTGCTCTATTTCCTTCAGCAGCTTGCGTTTGGCTTCGTCAATGGCAATTTGTTCTTCAAGCGAACGGTCACCCTCTATGCCAATTTCGCCAATGGCAATCACAAGGTTGTCCCAAACCTCGTCGAGATCAATGCCTTGCAACTGAAGGGAAACGGCCTCTTGGTTTTGCCAACGGCCCATAATCAGCTTGGTGTGAGAAATGGCCAATTGCAGCTGGTCGGCATAACGCAAGGCAAAGACCATTCGCTGCGGAATGAGTCCGCACAGCAAAAGGAGGTTCTTCGGGTCGTAGTCTGGCTTTTTCAGCATCACCTCCACGACATAGATGCACTCCACTTCGCTCCCTTTCCGAAGCGTTGGAATGGTGGTCGGCGAAATGGCGTTCACGATAAGCATCCTGCTGATGTCATCATCAAAGTGTTCGCGTTGCGCGGGCTTCAATCCGAACTTGGCGAAGATGGTCTTCTTCGGAAGCTGCTGGCTTATCTCTGTCGCTTGGGGTAGTCCTAACATATTGTTCTCCTTTTATCTTAAGTAACCGTTCAAAAAACACACTACATCATAAACGGGCATGGGATTTCGAGGCTGCGAGGCTGCGGGGCTTCGAGACGCCTCGTATTCTCGCAATCCCGCGACCTCGTTGTCTTGTTTTCAATATGTGAACTAATTTTGCTCATCACCTTATCACCAGAAAAGTTATCAGTTCAAAGTCGTCCAATCCGGTGATGGGTTGGGTGAACAACTCGGTTTGTATGCCTCCGAGGAAGCTGTCCAAGTCCGACTCTTCCTTCACATTGATGATGCCGTTGATGGCCTCTCCAAGCAATTTCGAGTAAGCCTGCATCCTGAAACCATCCTTTGTTTCCTTGTTGAACTCCTTGCAAAGCTTTGCCTGTGGACGGTTTACGCCTTTGCAGAGCCGTCTGAACTTGTCTAACAATTCCTTTGGACTCAAGTGATTCACAATCACTTCGCCCGAATTGGAAATATAGACCATATAGAATGGATGGAGGCGGTTCTTCTTGTCGATATTGACACCATTGTCGCGGTTTTTCAGTACGAAAATCACGCCTGGCTGCGAATAAGCGTCATGCTCCACAACGGCATGGAGTCCAAAGGGCGTGTGTTCCACATCTTCGTGGGTCTTGATGTATTCGAGCAGGTCGAGGCGGAATTCATTCAGGCCGAGGTCCATGATGGAAATGCCGTTGTTCATTTCCTCAATGTCAACCACTTCTTCCTGTAGTTTCTTGAGTTGCGCCTTTCGGTATTCAAGGTCGCCTTTTTCTTCAGGCGAGATGGGATTGTCGTCGCCCGTTGAAGCCAGCACCGAGATTTTCATTCGGGCTTCGACGCGGCCTTTCAGGTCG
This sequence comes from Candidatus Limimorpha sp., assembly GCF_056203535.1. Taxonomy (NCBI): domain Bacteria; kingdom Pseudomonadati; phylum Bacteroidota; class Bacteroidia; order Bacteroidales; genus Candidatus Limimorpha; species Candidatus Limimorpha sp. The sequence continues at coordinate 10,042 of NZ_JBADWU010000058.1, forward strand.
ATGTATTCGTCAAGCGTCAGGTCGGGCCAATAGTTCACCAACTGTATGACAGCGTTCCTTGAGCCGATTCGGTCGATACGTCCGAAACGCTGAATGATTCTTACCGGATTCCAGTGGATGTCATAATTAATAAGGTAGTCGCAATCCTGCAGGTTCTGTCCCTCGCTAATGCAGTCGGTGGCAATGAGGACTTCTATCTCCTCGTTGATTTCAGGATAAATGACTTCCTTTTCTTTAGAGACAGGCGAAAAGAGGGTCAAGACCTTGTTGAAATCGAGTTTGCCGATATGCCTTGCGTTGCAGCGAGCCTCCACATCGCCCGTTACCAAGGCCGTGTCCATGCCATACTTTTCCTGTATGCCTTTGGCCAGATTGTCGTAAAGATAGACGGCAGTATCGGAGAAAGCCGTGAAGATAATCACTTTCTTGTTGTTCCCGTTGATAGGATGTTCAAACTTGTTTTTCAGGTCGGCAATGAGCTGTTGCAGTTTGCTGTCGTATTCAGGCGTAATGTCGGCTACCATCAATCGGGTCAGTTCAAGTTCTTCATAGTCCTTTTGTAGATAATTCCTCCACGAGATGTAGTCCATGTCGTCGAGCGCAATCTTATTCTTCTTGGTCCCGACAAACACATCGTCTTCCATGTCCTCGATGTCGAAGTCCCAGTCTTGCGCTTCTTCAACATCAATTTCCGCTTCGTGGTTGTCGATACGTTCTATCGTGTTCTTGATGAGTGTCTCCACCCTCTCGAGTGTGAGGCGGAATGAATTGACGGAACTTTCCAAGCGTTTCAGCATGAGGATGCACATCAGCCGACGGATGCCCATTTCACGGCCTTCGAGCGATAGACCGCTTTTTCCCTCACCCAATTGCGGATTGTATTTTGCAATCTTACTTGGCAAGATGAAATGCGAAGGCGTGTAGATGGCAAGGTTCAGCTTTTGCAATTGCTCAAAGATTTCCTTGTAGTTGATGGCGCCCGACCTATTGGTAAGTGGCGGTCGTCGGGAAATGGGCGTCAAACGGGTTGGAAATTTGCCGATGGCCGAAGTATCGTAATAGGCCTCGATATGTTTTCGGCTTCGGGCAATGGTGACGGAATCAAGCACTTCGAAGAAATCGAAACTGAGCATGCCCAGGAGCCTGTCGGTAGTGCGTTCGGCATTGGGCAGTTTCGACCAGATGTTATAGGCCTTTTGCGCCTGACGGAAGATGTCGTCGAGCGAACTGCTGGTGTTCAGTTTGTCATCAATTTGTTTCACTTCACCCTCGTAGGCGAGTTGCAGCTGGTTCTTCAAGTCGTTGAAACGGTTGTTGACTGGTGTTGCCGAAAGCATCAAGACCTTTGTCTTCACACCTGAGCGAATCACCTTATTCATCAGCTTGAGGTAACGGTTTTCCTTCTTTTCGTCATCATCGCTTGTGCTGACCTTCCCGCCATTGCGGAAATTGTGCGACTCGTCGATGACGACAAGGTCGTAATTTCCCCAATTGATGTGACGGAGGTCGATGCCATTCGAGCTGCCGCCATTGCGCGAAAGGTCGGAATGGAACAGCACATCGTAACGCAACCTATCTTTTGCAATGGGATTGTTGATGTAGTTGGAGCGGAAAGTCATCCAGTTGTCGCACAGTTTCTTCGGGCATAGCACCAAGACGCTTTTATTGCGGTTTTCATAGTACTTGATAACCGAAAGGGCTGTAAAGGTCTTACCCAAACCGACGCTATCAGCCAGAATGCAGCCATTGTATTTCTCCAATTTATTGATGATGGCGAGTGCGGCATCTTTCTGGAAATTGTAAAGCTTATTCCAAATCTGGCTATCCTTGAACCCCGTGGCCTCATTGGGAAGCACATCCTCGGAAATATCCTCCAGAAACTCATGGAAAATATTGTAGAGCGTGACGAAATAGATAAATTCCGGGCTGTTTTCCTTATACACATTCTCGATATTGCTCAGCACCGTATCCGTCACTTCCTGAATACGTTCGGAATCGTTCCATAGGCTATTGAAGTTCTGCAAATAGTTATCAGCGTAAGGCGAGGAAACTCGCATCGTCAAAGGACAGATATTGTTTCCCTTCTCACAGCCCAATTCAGTGGTAGAGAACTCATTGAAAGGCTGGTAAGTGAGACGGGCATCCTTCTGGACGACATTAAGATAGTTTTGGATTTGACCGTTCGAGACATTGGTCTTGAACCGCACCTTTTGCCTAATCCAATCGGCACATTCCTTGGCGATAGCTTTTTGCGTGAGCTGGTTACGGAGTTTCACCTCGAAATCGGAACCGTAAAGCGAGCGCTCACGGTTGAGTTTTGGAATGAAAAATTCGCGGGTTTGCCTGCATGTCGATTCCTTGGTAAAGGTAGGAGAAGTGAAAATGAAACGAAGTTCATCTATCCCTTCCAATTCCTCTTTCAAGGCCTCGAAAGCATAGATGGAGAAAGAAGCGGCTGCCACCGAAACCTTACAGCCTTGGGTGAGTGTGATTTTCAAATCATCGACAAGACGATGATTGATGTTATCAAATTGTTTGATTTCCTCCATGCTACCGACTTATATAGCGGCGGCCATCTTATCAGATTTGCATCGGGCAACTCATCTATCGGAAACAGGACATAGAAAAAGCGTGAACTCCAGCTTATCTATGTCCTGAGGCCGTAGGAATTGCCCGTAATCCTAGATAAATGTCGCCCACGCGGGAAGCATGGGCGTCAGCTACTATCATCATGGATTACTTTGTCATTGAAATTTCCTACGTTTCAGGACAATCCGAATAAATAGCAAACGCTATTGGTTAATAATTATATGTCAATTAAAAAGATTTTCTATATTTTACAATTAAATGATAATCTGTTTGTTATTCGTTATTTAAATTCAACCTCCGTTGTCAAGGTTCTAATTCCTCCGCAGCGAAGTTTTGGAGTATTAATTCTAATATCACAATCAATCACAAAGACATTCCCTCTATATGAACGAATCACGTTTTCATCATGCAAGTCGCTCAAGTAAATCTCCGGAGTTGCGTATGTCCAATTCTTGGGATTTATGCAGTCAAAGCCAAGTTTTAAGGCAAAATCATGAATCTCTTTGTCTGACATTTTAGTACCTTGAATGAATGATTGTTCTGCGACAATCTGAAAATTGCCTTCCGATGTTCGCCCAAACCCAACGACCAATAGCTTGGTTTCCGGGAAATAGGTGTTGTGCAGCGAAATCCTATCCAAAGCCAAAATGGGCTGAATATAGTAGTCCAAACCGATGGATTTAATCAAGTTTGTTCCCTGCTGATACACATGAGCTTCCCCGCCTTCTGCAAGTTGTTCACCCAAGGCCCTTGGCAAAACAAGGTCAACATTGTCCAACCAACATTGTTTCTTTCTTGCCCATTGTTCTATTCTTTGTTCTTGCGTCTTTCCGCGTTTACATTCTCCTTGGAAATCGTTTGAGAATGAATCAGCATGATCTGTTCCAGCATCTGCTCCCGCGAGAAGGGTTGCAACAACATTAGCAACACCTCCTGCTGCGCAGCCATGCTGTTCAAACGATGAAAATCGCTTATATACAAGTTGTTGGTTGATGAATTGCTCTGCATATAGTTCCAGTTTATTTAATCCATTGGAAGAAAAACCTTCATCAATGATTTGCTGAATATCGTTCCAAAAGATTGAATTAGACATAGTTTTCGTTCTGTTTCAGGAGGCAAATATAGTTATTTTTGAGAGAAGTCTGATTATTGTCGGCATGAGCCATGTGAATTTGTTGCAAAAATAACGAAATAATGAAACGGGCGAACACCGAAGTCAATATTTTGCAAGAAAGGAGCAAATTCAAGCGTTACCATCCATCACCTCCGACAGGTTGAAGGGGTTTTAGGTCTTCGTCACACACCTCCGACAGGTTGAACGGGGTCGATGGTCTTGAAGCAACACCCTCTGATAGGTTGAACGGGGTCGATGGTCTTGACACAACACCCTCTGATAGGTTGAACGGGGTCGATGGTCTTGATGCAACACCTTTTGATAGGTTGAAGGGGGTAAAACATGTTTGCACATGACTAATTGGCAGGTTTAACGGGGTTTTTGGTCACGCAAGGCGACCGAAAACCAGGTTAAAGGCCCTTTTTAATGTCGATACATGACAAAACGACCGATAAAACGGGGTGAAAAGTCTCTTTCATACACCTCCGACCAGGTTGAACGGGTTTGAAGTCTTCATCACACACCTCCGACAGGTTGAAGGGGTTTGAGGTCACTGCATGGGTGTGTTTTAGCCAAGGTTTTGCCGTTTTTTGGAAACAAATCTCACATGAATCTTTCATTAATCCTTGCCAGACCACCAGCCGCTTCCTAATCGGAACTACAGAACCTTTCAAGGCCGCTTGCGCGGCAATGTTCCGAACACGGATAACACGGATCTTTCGGATGGATGTTTTGCGAGCAAAACATTTCCGTGCCAATCCGTTCAATCCGTGTTCAGTATAAAGCGGTCCAAAAAATCCAATCCATTCAATCCGTCCAATCTGTAATTGTCCCAAAAGCTTCCTAATCGGAATCACAGAATCTTCCAGTGCCGCTTGCGCGGCAATGTTCCGAACACGGATAACACGGATCTTTCGGATGGATGTTTTGCGGGCAAAACATTTCCGTGCCAATCCGTTCAATCCGTGTTCAGTTTAATGTGTCAATTTATGCGCGGCTCCTAAGCGAAGTCGAAGGGTGCGTATTAATAATTCTGCGTAATCTACCAAACCTGTAGTTAGCTAAAAATCAGCGTAATCTATGTAATCTGCGGTTCAAAAAAACAGATTACGAAAGCCAAAACAAAATAAAAAACCGCCCTCAAAACGAGAGCGGTTTTCCGTATGACAAAATAAGTTATTCCGTCAATTCAGGTTTATTCAGCGCCATTTTCCTTGGCAGCCTTTTCCTGCTTTTCAAGGTTTTCCTTCAGGCCAGCGAGGACATCAAGGTCACCGAGGGTGCTGCGTTCAATGGTGTCATTGATTTGTTTGACAGCGCGCTTGGCTTGCTTAGCAGCCTTATCGGCAGCCTTTTCTTCGCTTGACTTAGGTTCCTTTTCGGTTTCAACCTTAGGAAGAGCGAGAACGATTCTCTTGATTTCCTTGTTGAATTCGAGGACCTTGAAATCGAGGACGTCTTCAACCTTAGCGTTGGTGCCGTCTTCCTTCTTCATGTAGCGGCTTGGGCAGAAGCCTTCGACGCCGTAAGGCAATGAAACGACAACGCCCTTATCGGAAGCGCTGATGACAGTGCCCTGGTGCATTGAACCGAGTGTGAACACGCCTTCGAACACATCCCAAGGATTTTCTTCAAGCTGCTTGTGGCCGAGGCTGAGGCGACGGTTTTCCTGGTCGACATCGAGAACGACGACGTCGATGGTTTCGCCAACCTTTGTGAATTCAGCCGGGTGCTTGATCTTCTTGGACCAGCTGAGGTCGCTGATGTGGATGAGGCCGTCAACACCTTCTTCCAGTTCGACGAAGATGCCGAAGTTGGTGAAGTTACGCACTGTAGCAGTGTGCTTTGAGTTGATAGGATAACGTTCTGCAATGTTTGCCCATGGGTCTGGCATGAGCTGCTTCATACCGAGAGACATCTTGCGTTCTTCGCGGTCGAGGGTCAGGATCTGAGCTTCCACTTCGTCGCCAACCTTCAGGAAGTCCTGAGCGGTGCGGAGGTGCTGTGACCATGACATTTCCGAAACGTGGATGAGGCCTTCAACGCCAGGAGCGATTTCGACGAATGCGCCGTAGTCGGCGATGACGACAACCTTACCCTTAACGCTGTCACCAACCTTGAGTTCAGCATCGAGAGCATCCCATGGATGAGGAGTGAGCTGCTTCAGGCCGAGAGCGATACGTTTCTTACCTTCGTCGAAGTCAAGGATAACGACCTTGATCTTTTCGTCGAGCTTAACGACTTCTTCTGGGTTGTTGATGCGGCCCCAGCTGAGGTCGGTGATGTGGATGAGACCATCAACACCGCCGAGATCGATGAACACACCGTAAGAAGTGATGTTCTTGACAACACCTTCAAGGACTTGACCCTTTTCGAGTTTGCCGATGATTTCAGCTTTCTGCTGTTCGATTTCGTCTTCGATAAGAGCTTTGTGAGAAACAACCACGTTCTTGAATTCCTGGTTGATTTTCACGACTTTGAATTCCATTACGCTGTTGACGAATACGTCGTAGTCGCGGATAGGCTTAACGTCAATCTGTGAACCTGGCAAGAAGGCTTCGAGGCCGAACACTTCGACGATGAGGCCACCCTTGGTGCGGCTCTTGACATAACCATTGACGATTTCGCCGCTTTCGTAAGCTGCGTTGACGCGATCCCAAGCCTGGAGCATGATGGCCTTCTTGTGTGAAAGCACGAGCTGACCGTTGACACCTTCCTGATTTTCGACGAAAACTTCAACCTTATCGCCAACCTTCAGGTTTGGATTGGTGCGGAATTCAGCAACCGGAATAACACCATCTGACTTGTAGCCAATGTTGACAACGACTTCGCGAGGAGTGATGGCAACCACAGTACCTTCGATGACATCGTGGTCAGCGACCTGGTTCATTGTGTTTGCATACTTTTCTTCGAGCTTTGTGCGTTCGTCAGCTGAATAGTTGTCGAACTTTTTGTGTGATGAGTTCCAATCGAAATCAGCTGCTGGAACTGGTTTCTGCTTAGGAGCCTTAGGAGCTTTTTCAACTGGCTTTTGTTCTGCTGGCATAGCCTCGTTGATGATGTTTTCGTTTTCTGCCATTTGTAAATTTGTTTTGAATTGTACCCGACCATGCTTCGGATGCCACGGACGAGGAGGTTAAACTTTTTGTTATCACATTGAACCTCTGATTTTTACAACCAGACCGAAATAAGGTTCAAAACGGACTGCAAAGATATGAAACTTATCCGTAACTTTTACTGATTCAGACAATTATTTTGGCACTTATTTTCAACCCCAGCCTAAATCAATAAGGATTTTCAGCAGATTTCTTTCTCCCGCAGATGCCGCTGACTTCCGCAGAGGTTTTTTGAAACCGCAGATTACACAGATTACGCTGATTTTCAATAAACTACAGATTTCACAGATTACACAGAAATTATAAATGCGCAAGCGCAAAAATTCCACAGATTGGCTGGCGCACGAAAAAATTTACTCTTTAATTTACTCTTTAATTTCCTCCGTATTTACTCTCTACCGCCTTGGCGGAACATGATTTTTTTTGAAAACCGCTGATTACGCTGATTTCCAATAAACTACAGATTTTCAGATTGGACAGATTTATTTTTCATAAAACCGCAGATAACGCGGATGACGCAGATTTTACGCGGATTAAATTTTAATGCGCAGGCGCATAAATTAACACAGATTGGCTAACGCACAGATTTATTACCCCACACAAAACAAGGAAGAGGCACGCCATGCGCTCCTCCTCCCTCTGTTTTCATTCTTGTTCTTGTTTGTTTGTTAGCTCTCTACCAGCATTTTTCAATTCTTAGACACGAGGCGCACAGAGTTACCATAGGAGCGACTGACGTGATCGCCAGGACTGACATTGTCACTGGAGAATTTGAGGCGGTACACGTAGGTCGTACTTTCGAACGACGACGAGTAGTAGTAGCCATTTGATCCCACGTTTTTGACCGAACTATTATCGCGGTAGCCAGCGGCAGGAAGGAATACGGCCCCGGCGGCCTCCATCAGTGACCACTCGGAGTAACTGTAGACATTCGACCACGAAGATGTGCCGGGAGTGAAAGGCAGATTTGGTTTATACGTTTCCCAGTCATCAGGAAGGATGATCAGACCCGGCGTGCAGTTGCCCACCTTGCCCTCGCCGTAGAGTGGATTACCGTCACTATCTGTGCGGGTGTTGATGAGATACACCCACTCGTTCTTGGTCAGCGTGCGCCAGCTGCCGGCAGTATTGCCGCCGTTAATGATGGCGTTGGCATTGCCCCAGTCGGCCTTGCCCGTGTGAGGAGCAGGGCCGCCTTCAAGGTTTTTGTTATTAGAGTTGTAGACATAGTAATCGTTGAGTGGAGATGTATTCTTTTTCCAGGGCTGGTAGGCTCTATTGTTATGGTTGTAGCCAGAGGTGCCCCAGCCGAACAGGTCTATCCAGCCGTCGTAGGTCTGCGCAACATTTGCGTTGTTGCACTTGACACCATCTTTATATACATTTCCATTGGTGGCATCTCCGACAAAGTCGAACTGGTGCTCGGCGAAACGCCATGTGCCGCCAACATTTTCACCTAGAGCAACTTCGGCAGTAGAACCAGTGGCACAGTACTGAAGGTTGCCCTGAGAGAAGAAGACTTTTCTCGGGGTTTCGCCGTTCATGCCCACGGTGAACGGATGTGGGTTTTTGCCGTTGGTCCAGTTGCTTGGCAATGGCAGCGGTGTGTTGCTGAAGTCCTTGGCCGTGCTGTAGGCGGTGCCTACAATCATGGCGTAGGCGCGCACGTGGTAGGTAGTGCCGGCGGTGAGGCCAGTGATGTCGGCGGTGAATTCCTTGGTGCCTGAGAATGTGGCGGTGCCGGCCACAACCTTTTGCGCGCCTTCCTCAATGGTAGGTGTGTTGTCGCTGTCGCTGTACACAAGGCCGAACTCGCAGGTGTGTGTGCCCTCAGGAACGGTAACCGAACCGCCCACGTTGTAGATGTTTTCATTGGAGCATCCGGCGGTCAAGGTTACGCTGCTTGGCATGATAGGCGTATATGTGGCCACCGCCTGTTTCGGCAGCACGGTAATCTGGCTGCGGGCGATGAGGTTCTGGGGGGCGTTGGCGGTCTTCGTCCACACGTTGCCGTTGGTCTCCGTAACCTTCACGGTGAAGCTCGTGCTAAGCGTGCCGACCGGAACCACGAAGTAGTAGGCGGAAGGCTGGCTTTCGCTGGTGCTCATTGCCTTGCCGCCCTCGCCCATGACGAGCGTCAGCGTGGTGCCGCCGTTGCTCAGCGTGCCGAGGGTCGGAAAGCCATCGGTGAGGGTCACGGTACCCGTGCCGTAGAGTTGTTCGCTACTGTTTGAGGTGATGCTTATGCTCTGCACCTGGCAGGCTGTTGCGCTGTAGAGCTGCAGTTTGAGCACACCGCACACGTTCTTGAAAGGCAGCAGTGTCTCGCTTGAAGTGGCCGCCATCGGGTTGGTGCCGCTGGCGAAGGTGTTGTTTTCGTCATACTGCTGGGTTGGCGGCAGCGTGAGCTGGTCGCCTGAGAACTTGTCGGCAGGATAATAGCCCGTGTAGGGTGGTGCGTAGAAGTTCGTAGGCAGCGATTCTGCTGCATCGAAGTTGGCCGAGGCATCGGTGCCTGTGGTGGTGAAACGCTTTGGTGTGGTGCAGGTGCTGCTCTTCACCAGTATTTCATCGCCGCTGTCCCATTTCACGGCAAGGCCTTCCAAGTGGGTCTTGCCAGTGCTTTCATGGCTCTCCACCGTGGCGCGAAAGCCGTTGCCAGAGTTCTCGATTTCGTCTTTCTTGTCTTTCTTGCATGAAACGGCCAGCATCAGCAAAGCCGACATGCAGATCATCGTTAATTTCTTCATTTTACGTTTGATTTTGTCTTTTAACCTTTTTGATTTAATTGATTGTTCTCGTTTGGTTTACCATGCGCCGTCTGTCGTCGTCATGCTTTCGGGGCCGCCGCCGAGGCCGTCCCAGGCTCCGTCGCCTGTAGTGAATCCCTCAAAGCCAGCGTTGATGTCTGACGGCGACGCGCACAGGATGCTTTCCTGAGCAACCGCAACGCTCTCCGCCCGCGGAGGTTCATAGCCTTGGCTTAAGAATCTGAAATTCAATTGTTTCTTCATGTTGTTTGATTTAAAGATTTAATTATTTAATATTTAAAGGTTTGACTTTTTGATTTTTAGACTGTTTAACTATTCTTAATCCTCAATTCCCCCTTCCCTTCGACAAGCTCAGGGAGCTTTCCTCCTGCAATCCTGAATCCTTGAATCCCGACAAAACGAAAAAAGCCGCACGCCAAGGCGCACAGCTCCGCTATGAAACGTCGTAAAAATCTACGGATTTTAGTAAAGTATTGATTATCTGATATATATATATATATCAACTCCTAATAGCTTAATATTCAAACAGTTATAAACACTTTTAATATTATCCCGACAATTCAACATATTATTTGCTCCTGATGTCTTTTTATTAAGCTAAGAGGCTACAAAAATACATTTTTTATTGCAATTATTTACCTTTGTATAAAAAAATCCATTTTGGGCAGTGGGCGGGAAACGGCAAAAACTATTTGTGCCGTCATGTATATGACTCCCATTATTTTTGCTAATTTTGCCCAACAATAAGCATTTCATTTTATGAGTTACCTCGACACCAAAACGCAGTTGCCGGTCATCACCGGTTCGATGATCAGCTATTTCAGCAACATGATAAAACTCAAGGGCGGCGTGAACCTTGCACAAGGCATTCCCGGATTCCGTCCACCCGAGAAACTATTGGAGATTTTCGCCGATGTCATCAGCCGCACCAACGTTCACCAATACGCTCCCGGCTGCGGCAACCACCTTTTGCTACAGCAATTGGACAAGAAATATGCGCAACGTGCCGACACCACCAAGATTTTCGTTACCAGCGGCGCTACCGAAGCTGTCTCGCTGATTTACACCTATTTGCAATCGATTCACGGCAAGGATTTCACCGCCATGAGTTTCTCGCCCGCCTATGAATCGTACAGCAACCTGCCGCGCATTTTCGGCAACAATTACTGCACTTACAAAGTCAATCCGGAAAATTATTTCGACAATGATGATTTCCGCAAGTTCTTCATCAGCAACAAGATAAACCTGATTTTCATTGCTTCGCCCGGCAACCCTTACGGCAAGACCATCAGCAGGGAGAAACTGAATTACCTCATTGACTTGTGCGAAGAGTTCGGTTCATACCTTATTATAGATTCCGTTTACAGCGAACTGTATTTCAACGGAGAACGCCCCTACTACCCTATCGACCGCATCTCGCCCAACGTGTTCTATGCCAACAGTTTCTCGAAGAAATATTCCATCACGGGTTGGCGCGTGGGTTATTTCCTTTTCCATGAAAAGCATTTTTCACAAATCAGTTTCATCCACGATTACATCGGATTGTCGTCGGCGGCGCCACAGCAGCAAGCCATTGCCGAGTTCCTCGATTTACCTGAATCGGAGAAATGCATCAATGAATTGAGAAACACCATCATTGAAAACTATAATTTTGCCAACCAACGGCTTGCCAAGGCGGGATTCGAATGTCCGCAAAACGACGGCGGCTATTTCGTTTGGGCGAAATTGCCCGAAAAATGGAACGACGGCCTGCGTTTCGGCCTTGCGCTCTACGAAAACACGCAAACTGGCGTTATCCCCGGTGTGCATTTCGGCAAGGAATGGAACAACTACATCCGCATTAACATTGCGCAGCCGAAAGAAGTCCTGACGCAAGGCATTGACAACCTGATTCGGTTTGCGGAGGAGTTTGAAGTGTATTAGGACTGCTTATTTATCAAACTTCTTCAGCAAAACATTGGGCAGCACGACTGCTGTTTCCTGTTCCGCATCCTTATTTTTCCATGCCACCACGAAACGCACTTCCGCCGACACCAACTCATAACCTTTTGCCATCCAATTAGCCATATTTTCGCGGCATTGCTTTGAAAAACGGACTATTTCCTTGTTCTCATCATCAACTTTAATTGACAAACCGCTTTCGCCAGCCACCAGCCGGTCACCGCTGCGAAGGTTCAGAACGGTTTGCTTCTTATCTTTAAAGAAATCAAGATACACATCACGATGCGTCAGCTGCATGACAATCTGCTCAGGCCCTGCATATTCCATGAAATCTGATTTTTCCTCCACACCAGGCACACAAATGCCACGGAACAAGTCGCCGTTGTAATGGACAAACAAGGAATTTTTCGCACGCGTCATGCCGACATACAATTTCCGACATTCCGCATCGGCACTGACATTGGCCTGATTCAGCATCAGGTAAACGGAATCAAATTCACGGCCTTTTGCCTTGTGAATAGTTGAAACATACACGAAATCCATTTCATCGTCATAAAAATCCTCGAAACTAGATTCGTTGATAAACTCGGCCAAATCCGTCCTGTATTTCATCTTATTCAAGCGTTCAAAATCCTCCATGAAATTCAAGACATTTTCCAAGCAGCAGCTATCCTTGTATTTAGCCATCAGCTTATGTTTCGCCCGTTCCCAAAGTTCGTTATCAATAACCGGCGTGTGCAACTCACTATCAATCACTTTCAAAAGATAACGGATTTCCATCAAGTCATAAAATCGGAATCCATCCATCGACTGAATCAGTTTCGCACGAATGCCTTCCTTATGGAGCAATCCGATAACTTGCACAGCTTCATCGTTAGTCCGCGTCAAGACACACGCCCGACCTTGACGATATGTCCGCTTGACCTGCTCAACCACAGGCACTTCAAGATTTGCACCGACATGTTTTGTCAGCACGACCTCTCCCCCATTCCTCATCGCCAGAATCGGTTCCGTCTTCATGCGGCTTCTAATTTTTCTGACAAAAGCATTCGCAAAATCGACAATCAGTTTTTCACTACGGAAATTATCGACCATTTCATAAAACCTTACTCCACAATCACTTATCAACGAACTGAAATAACTTGAATTTGAACCTCGCCATTCATAAATGTTCTGGTCATCATCACCAACGGCAATCACGCGCATTTCCTCATTCTGATTCATCAAGGCGCGGACAAGGTTGAATTCATCCCCATCCATATCCTGAGCCTCATCAATCACAAGCACCGATTTGGCAATTCTGCCACGCTCAACTTCACCGTTTTCAATCATCTGTGCAGCCTGTCTCACCACATCTTTTGCCTCATCCAAATTGCCGACTTTTCCAATCAAATCGAAACTATAGGAATGGAAAGTCTTGATTTCCACAAAATGCGCTGCGCCACCAATCAAGCCAATCAGACGTTTCTTGAACTCCGTTGCTGCAGCCCGCGAAAAAGTCAGCATCAGCAACTGCTCGTGCTTGACATCTTCCATCAGCAGTAGCGAGGCTAACTTATGCACCAAGACTTTTGTCTTTCCACTTCCAGGACCAGCCCCGACCACAATACATTTTGAATTCTTATCATTGATGATAGCACGCTGTCTATCAGACAAATTCCCAAACAACTGGCGGTATTTCTCAGGCGTAATGTTCTTGTCAATTTCAATCGCTCGTTCACCTTTAAAATACTTACTGATAAATTTCTTGAAATCCAGATAAAAGTAATCGTGGACAAACTGAAGTGCCGCCTCATAATTGCCCACCATCAGATTGGCATATTCACCGACGATGTGTATCTGTCTGATTTTCTGCTTGTAAAACTCATTCAGCAAGCGGTAATCATCAACTTTATATCTTGTCTTATTGTCAGCAACACGATTGATTTCCAAAGCATTGTACAAAACCAGGAAACCACCTTCCAATTTCAGAGCCCCGATTTTCGACAAATAGAGCAACGCTTCCTCGACATGGAGCAAGTTGACCTCATCCAAATTGACATCCAAACGCAACTGCGACTTGTATCCCTTCAAAATGCCAAGCATGGAAAAAGTGACGGGCTGTTCATCGGATTCCACTACCATCAAATCAGCCTTATCGAACAGATAACCAATGATATACCTGCACAAATCCATGCGAAGCAAAGCCTTTCGCTTCAGCATATCGATGTCAAAACAAGGCATAATTGCCACCACATCCGATGCGGTCTTTTCCAAGACATGAACATAGCCCTTCACTTTCAGGAAATGCAACAAAGTCCTGATATTCTTTACCGTAGAACCAGAAGCACCCGCATCCAACGCGTTCTCATTCAGTTCCTTGACATTTTGCTCAAGGCCTTCATCGGAAAGACACGACAAGAGAAAAGTTTCCAATTTCGCAAACTTTTCAAAAACTGCTTTTGACTTATTTTCAGAATCCGATTTCATGATGTAGGCCGAGATGTCCATCTCATCAGAAAGAATGTCCTCCTGACGCATGAGGTTGACAGCCATAACCACACTTTCCTTTGGAAGTCCAAGAATATCAGCCAAATAATCAACACGCGACTCAGCATCCTCATCCCTTGCCTTCGCAATGCTGCGGCACGAAATCAACGATTTGATAATTCTAACTGCGTTTTCTCTTTCCTTGTCGCTAAAATATGGTGATTTCAAAATACGTTCATGCGCTTCATTCATGTCCTTCACCCGAATGCTCGTCGCATAAACATGCGGAACGTTATTGCCTCTTTTCACATAGCCCGCCGTTTCCAACGCTGCGACAGCCGTTTTCACCCTCGTTTCCACCTCACTGACCGAGTCGTCCCACCCAGCCTGCCGTGCAATTTCCAAAGCCGAACAGCAAACCGTATGACGCATTTTGGTCAAATCCTTGATGGCCTTCCAAACCTGCTGTATCTCGCTCAAGCTCAGCTTCGACTGGTTCAGCAGAATGAAATGCTTATCCAAATCGCTGTCATTGTAAAGCACAAAACACTTGGCCTGCATATTCGGGTCACGACCGGCACGACCTGCTTCCTGAACATAATTCTCCAACGAATCGGAAATGTCGTAATGCACCACTAACCCCACATTCGACTTATCGACCCCCATGCCGAAAGCCGAAGTAGCCACCATCACCTTAATCTCGTCATTGATAAAAGCATTCTGGTTCTTAATCTTTTCATTGGGATCCATTTTCCCATTATAGGCTTTGGCAGGATAGCCGTCGCTTGTCAGTTTAATAGCCAATTCAACGGATTTCGCCGTTCTCGAAACATAAACAATTGTAGGACAATCGTTAGCGGAAATCAGGTTGCGAAGCATGGAATACTTTTCATCATCCGTCTCAACATGCTGGACAACATATTGTAGATTTTTTCGCGCCGAAGTCGTGGAAAACACCTCCAAGTCAAGATTCAGCTTCTGCTTGAAATAGTCGCAAATATCGGTGACGACTTTCTGTTTGGCCGTGGCCGTAAAGCAGGAAACCGGAATCGGATTTTTCTGCAACTGCTTTTTCTGTTCCTTTAGTTTCCTAATGAAATCGCCGATATACAGATAATCGACGCGGAAATCTTGTCCCCAAGCCGAAAAGCAATGCGCCTCATCGATGACAAAACGAACCACATTCCGCGACAGCAGCATTTTTTCGATTGTACGCGAGCGGAGCATTTCCGGCGATATGTAAAGCATTGTGGCACTGCCATTCAGCACCCTTTCGCAAGCATCGGCACGCGTGACGGGATCAAGCAAACCGTTGATAGTCACAGCATCGGTAATGCCTTTGTTGTAAAGATTGTCCACTTGATCTTTCATCAGCGACTGGAGCGGCGAAATCACCACAGTCAGGCCGTGAACGTTTTCGCCCGCCATCAAAGCCGGGAGCTGAAAAGTCAGCGATTTTCCGCCACCTGTAGGGAAAATGGCAAGCAACGATTTCCCCTCGACGGCCTTTTGCACGGCAAGTTCCTGAAGCGGTTCTCCGTCAAAAGTACGAAACTGGTCATAACCGAAAAAACGCTTCAATCCAACGTGAATGTCGAAATGCCGCTTGCAATAATCACAACCCGCCGAACACGGACGATTCCTAAGATATTTGACGACATTCTCAATCTTTGGAAAATTCCTCAACAGCCAATGGGGAGTCACCGAATGATAATCATCAGAAGAAACCAAAGCCAAGGAATAAGCCAACTCGACAGGATAGTTGCGCACAAGCATTTCCAAATCAGCATTTTCGCAAAACAATCCCTTATAAACTACCCGAATCTCGCCAATCAAATCATCCGGTTTTGAAAGGAAATCCATGTAATCGAAGAAACCCTTGAACTCCTTTTGCGAATACAACAAGGCAAAATATACGCCCTTGACTTTTTCAGGCAGTTTTTCAAAGGCATTTATTTCATCGCGGAACAATTCTCTTGCCTTAATGCAGTCGTTTACAGGGTTATTACACTCGTCGACTTGGAGTTTATCATCCTTCAAAAGCGCATGGTAAGGCTTTTTAGGGAAGAGCAAAGGCGAAAGGAAAAGCGTGTCAATCAAGCCGTAGTGCGACATCGGGACTGCGCCATTGGTCAAGAAATCCAAATCGTGATGCACGATATTATGTCCGCACAGAAAATCGGAACCGGCAATGAACTTATAAAAAGCATCCTTGTTAGCCGAATGGAAAAACCTTCCATCGTGGCTGACGGCTCCGATGTCGTGAATCTTCCTATCACTCAATCCGACTTCCAAATCGATAAATGACAATGACTTAGACATAATCAGAGATTATTTGAAAGACGGTTTCGCAAAAACAGCGCAAATGTTT
The DNA here is from genome assembly GCF_056203535.1 of Candidatus Limimorpha sp. Taxonomy (NCBI): domain Bacteria; kingdom Pseudomonadati; phylum Bacteroidota; class Bacteroidia; order Bacteroidales; genus Candidatus Limimorpha; species Candidatus Limimorpha sp. The sequence continues at coordinate 26,413 of NZ_JBADWU010000058.1, forward strand.
TCACCATTCCAAGAGATTATACACCTACAAAATTACACCATTCCAAGAGATCCTGCAAGCCTAATTTGACACCATTCCAAGAGTTTTTTGTTGATTGTTTTTGAAGCAATTGATTATTAAGCAATTGCAAACACAAAAAAATCAAGATAAAAATAGCAGGGGAAAAAGGCTTTTTGAATCGACTTTAAAAGAAAGTTTTTTCACCAATCCACCATGCAAATTCCCCAAACCTTTGAATCAATACTTTTCTCTCTTCCAATCCGCAACTCCTAATCACAACGATTTCCAGAAATTACGGGTGAAAAGCATGAATACGGTAAAGATTTCGAGACGGCCAAGCAACATATCGAGGGAAAGAATCCATTTTGCGGCAGCGGGGACAGCGGCAAAGGTGCCGTCAGGACCTGTCAAACCTGAACCAGGGCCAAAATTGCTGAAGCAAGTCAGAAATGCCGACATCGAATCATTCAGGCTCAAGCCTGCGGCTGACAACAAAACCATATTCCCCATAAACACCAAGATAAACAAAGAGAAGAAAATACACACCTGACGGACCGACGATGTTTCGACTGGTTGTTTCGAAATCTTCAAAATATACATGCCTGTCGGATGAATACATTCTTTCACAGCCATCTTCATGTATTTGTACAACACAATGATACGGATCACTTTGATACCGCCACTCGTAGAACCAGCGCAACCTCCAGTAATCATCAGGAAAAACGTGATTACCAAAAACATAAGCCCCCAACTGTCATAATTGAAGTTTTCCGCCTGATAGCCCGTATTGGATAGCAAGGTGGCCACATGGAACAGCGAAGTGCGCAATTTGTCCTGCCAATTTTGCGGCATACCAGCCAGCTGTTCTTCGGTGACGGCATTGAAATTTCCAGCAAACTGAAACAGACAAAAGAAAATCACAACAGACACCAGAATCATCTGGATATAGCAACGGAATTCCTCATTTCGGAAAACCAAGTCTAAACGGCGGGTAAAGGCAAAGTGATAAATAGCAAAATTAATGCCTGACAGAATCATAAACAGACTGCAAATGTACTCAATATAAGACGATTGGAAATAGCCGATGCTGGCCTGATGCGTACTGAAACCACCCGTTGCGACCGTAGTCAAGGCATGGCAAACAGCATCGAAAACACTCATGTTGCCAAGCCAATAGCAAAAAGCGCACATTGCCGTGAGAATGATATAGATAATCCAAAGGCTGCGTGCCGTATTCTGCATTTTTGGTGACAGTTTCTCGACACTCAAGCCTGGCGCTTCAGCAGCAAAAAGAACCATTTTTTTCGATCCTTTTGCAATTGAAGGAATGAAAGCCAAGGTAAAGACCACAATGCCCAAGCCGCCTAACCATTGCATCAGGCTACGCCAAAACAAAATGCCATGTGGCTGACTGTCAATATTTTCAATCACTGTTGCACCTGTCGTGGAAAATCCAGACATGGTCTCAAAGAAAGCATCCGAGACATTATCGATAGTTCCATAAAGGAGGAACGGTATCATGCCAAACGCCGAAAACACGACCCATGAAAATGTGACAACCTGAAACGAGTCTTTCAATCTCAAAGGCCGGCTGTTTTTTCTGATGCCCAACAAATAAAGGACAGTGCCCAAAACAAGGCAAGCCGCCGCCGGAATGAGGAAACAATTCAAATCCGTCTCATTCGCCACACTATTGTAATAGAATGACACGCCCGCTGTTATAGCCAATGCAGCGGCCTCAATAAACAGAAGAACACCGAACAGTTTACTCCTCATTTGTGGACTATTTGATTTTTAGACAATTGGACGTTTTGATCGTTTGACATTTTAGACTTTCGGACTATTTTACTATTTAGACTATTAGACTTTTTGATTTTTTGAATGCAGGAATGAGGTTTCAGGATTTCGAGATTGTATGATTACTTTGAGCTTTCAATTATTATCCTTCCATTTCAAGAGGTCAATGTTTATACAAATATCATTTCCTTTTCCATTCCAAGACGCGATAAATCGCGTCTCTACACCTAACATATACCATCTCCCTTCGACAAGCTCAGGAAGCTAAACACTCTCTATTTCAACTTTTTACTTTAAACAATTCCCAATTCATGCATTTCTTCCCTTTCACCTTTCGGACGCACGCAGTGCGTCCCTACTCCTAACTCCTCATTCCCCACTCCTAACTCCTTTAAAACTCATGCGCCCAGCCTTCGCCATAATCGAAGCCATCGACGACACTGCCTTTTGACTTGCCTTTTGGCTTTGCCTCAGGCTCATCTTCCTCATCGTCTTCTTCCTCAATATAGGAATGGTCATCATATTGCTTTGCCCATTTGCCAAAATTTGCAGAAGCAATGGCCGTGATTTCACCATCTTTTTCTGGCGAAACGGCAATGTCGATTTCGTCGCGCGACAATTCCTTCAACCACACTACGAGTTCCGAGAAACCAATTTCGGTCACTTTGTAACCTTCCCAATCGTCTATGGCTGAGTTCTTTGCCAATGTTTCACTTTCCCAAACTGGAATATAGGAATTGCCATTGTCGTCTTCCAACATGGCAAACATGCCTTCCATGGCTTGCAGCAGCCAAACCTTGCGCGTTTCGGTGATGGCTGCAATGAAATCTTCAAGTTTATTCATTTCTTTTCTTCTTTTATGGCCGCAAAAATAGCAAAAAAGCCGACCAAATTGTCGGCTTTCTTGAATTGTCGATTGAAATCTTATCTTCTCTGCTGTTGTTGAAGTTTCTGCTGCTGTTTCTGAGCTTCTTCCAAACGTTTCTGGAAGTTCGATTTCTTCACGGGTTTCTTCTTGTTCTTTTCAATCGTAGCACGAACCTTGTCTTCATCAATCATCTTGCGGAAGACGAACATCTGAATGAAAGTGATGATGTTGACGAGCATATAATAATAGCTCAAGCCAGCCGAATAGTTGTTGAAAATGCCGAAGAACATGATTGGCATGAGATACATCATCCATTTCATCGGTTTCATCGACGGGTTTGACGAGACATCCATCTGCTTGTTATTCACGTATGTATAAATGAAAGTGGTGATGGTCATCAACAGGCAGAACAAGCTGATGTGATCCATGCCAAGGAATCTTGGAAAATCGACGATGCTGTCGTAGGTTGAAAGGTCGTCGCACCAAAGGAATGGCTGCTGACGCAGTTCGATACTGGCCGGGAAGAAACGGAACACGGCAAACAAAATCGGCATCTGCAACAAGGCTGGGATACAACCCGACGACGGACTTGCTCCCGCCTGACGCTGCAATTCCATCACTGCCTGTTGCTTCTTCAGGGCATCTTCTTCCTTAGGATATTTTGCATTGATGGCATCCATTTCGGGTTTCAGCACGCGGGTGATAGCCGATGATTTGTAGGATTTGAATGCGAACGGGAACAAGACTGTCTTAATCAAAATGGTAAGTATCAGAATCACAATACCGTAACTCCATCCGTAGGAACTCAGCCAGTTGAATACTGCAATGACACCATAGTTAATCCAACGGATCAGGAAGAACTTACCCAAATTGATTTGATGCTGCATACCTAAGCCGTAGCTTCTCAAGGTCTTGAAATGGTTAGGGCCGAAATACAACGACATGGCAATATCGTTTTGTTCGGCATTGACATCAATCGGCACTTCTACATTGGCCGACATGGTTTTGAAATAACGCGGATTGTTCGACTTGTTGGTGCGGACTTCCATGTTGGCGCTTTCGAATTCATCCTTGGCAACCAGCACGTTGCAGAAGAAACGCTGTTTGAACGAAATCCATTTCAGTTTGGTGTGAACGGCTTCTTCACTGTCCTTGAATTCATCCAGATGGTCGACATCCTTGTCGTTCAGCGGACGGTAATAAACCGATTCGCCTGAGAAACGGTCGGCTGATTTTTCCTGTTTCATCAAATCGACATTCCATTCGATGGACATGTAGTTGGCATTCGTGGCAAGAATGTCTTTCATGCCAATGGTGCGAATGTCAAAATCCATCATGTAGTTGTCGTGATGAATGGTATAGACGAAATCGATGTACTTGCTGTTATTGACGCTGCCGTCCAGATTGTCAGTCATCAATCGCATGGTGACCATCACACTATCTTCCGGCTGGGTCATCAGGTCTCCCCCATCCCAAGGCTGTCCGTTGACAAAAGGCTTGAAATAGAACTGCGAAGAGTTGATGGTGCGGTTCTGCGAGAAGAAGGCCAAATCGAAAATGGCAGTCGTTGGGTCGAATGAAATCAAAGGCAGACTGTCGTAAGTCTTGTATTCCTTCAATTCCACTTGCTTCAGGAAACCGCCTTTTGTGCTGAAAGTCAGGCGTTGCAACTGGTTTTCAACGGTGAAAGTCTGTTCCTCGCCCGTGGCTGCATTGGCGAAAACGCCGAATTTGTCGCGCAAGGCATTGAATTGTGCCTGGGCTAAAAATGCCGAATCAGCAATCGTGTCGGATTGCATCAAATTCTGAATGGCCGTCAGCGAATCATTGGCTCTTTGCAATTCGGCTGCACGGATTGAGTCGAGTTGCGCTTCTGCGATACGCACCTGACGGATAGAGTCTTGCACATGCTGCTGACGGGCAAGTTCCTCTTTGGAAGGGGTCATCCACATCATCCAGCCAAATAGGATGGCGGCAATGAGAATGAAACCGATTAAACTGTTTTTGTTCATTATAAATCGCTTTTTCCGAAATAAGATGCAAAGATAGGAAAAAAAACATTGGGCACCCTTCCGATGCCCAATGTTTTTCAATGAAGCTGGTCTTATCTTAGCTTACAGCTCAAAAAATCAATAATATCTGTAGCTCTTCACCTGACCGATGTGGCGTGCAAGGCGGATGACCTGGTTGCTGTAGCCGAACTCGTTATCGTACCATAAGTAAAGGATAACGGTCTTGCCATCAGCACTGACCTTGGTGGCAGGAGCATCGAAGATGCAGGCGCATGAATCGCCGATACCATCAGATGAAACGAATTCCGTCGACTGACTGAAACGGATCTGTTCGATAAGATTACCTTCGAGGCAAGCCTTACGGAACATTTCGTTCACTTCCTCAACGTTGGTTTCGCGGTCGATGTCGAGAGCCAAAACTGCCAATGAGACATCAGGCGTAGGAACGCGGACAGCGTTGCTGGTGAGTTTGCCCTTCAGTTCAGGCAATGCCTTTGCAGCAGCCTTGCCGGCACCTGTTTCGGTGATAACCATGTTCAAGGCAGCTGAACGGCCACGACGTTCTTTCTTGTGGTAGTTGTCCAGCAGGTTCTGGTCATTGGTGTATGAGTGAATGGTTTCGATGTGACCCTTGATAATGCCAAAGTTGTTCATAATCACCTGCAAGCCAGGAACGATGGCATTGGTGGTGCATGATGCTGCCGAGAAAATCTTTTCATTTTCAAGGTCGAGTGTGCCTTGGTTGACGCCATAAACCACATTCGGAATGTCGCCCTTACCAGGAGCTGTCAGCAACACCTTGGCAACGCCCTTCGACTGGAGGTGACGGGCCAACGATTCTCTGTCGCGGAATGCACCGGTGTTATCAATAAGGAGTGCATCATGGATGCCGTAGGCTTCGTAATCCATATCTTCAGGATTCTTCGATTCAAGGAAGAGAATCTTCTGACCGTTGACCATCATGGCGTTTTCCTCAATCAGAGGACGGCAGACACCGTGGAAATAGCCATGCACTGAGTCGGTGCGGAACAAGCTGATACGCTTTGCGATATCTTCAGGAGAATTTTTGCGGGTGACGATGGCGCGGACACGCAAGGTGGTGCCGTTACCAGCCATTTCCGTCATTTCGCGGCAAAGGATACGACCGATACGGCCAAAACCGTAAAGAATGACATCCTGAGTCTTGTTGCTACGCGGATTGACATCGATGAAATCCTTGAGTTTGTCGCGGACAAAATCGGTGACGTTGTTGTTATACTTTTCCTTTTCGTCGGTCCATTCTGAGTTCAGACGGCCTATATCAATACGGGCAGGAGCAATGTTTTCGGCCAGCATAGCCTTGGCAATCAGCAGTGAATCCTGCACGCGGACCGGTTTTCCAAGGACATCTTCTGCACGGAGGTGCTTGTTCAAAATCTTACCTGAACCACGGTTCACCAACAGTGAACGCAACAGAATCAGTTCGATTGATTTGTCGTACCAAAGTTTACCAACGATGTTAATGAACTCATTAGCAGCCTTTTCGTTCTCATTCCATTTATGGAGAGAGCTTTCGTATGTTTCATTATTTTCCATGATAGTGTGTTTTAATTGATGATTATTTTAATGACACTTTATAATACTTGCAAAAGTAAGGAATTAAATCAAACAACAATGTTAAATTTCAAAAAATAAGAAATTTTTACGCAATAAAATGAGGATTTGACTTATGGACTATTAGACAATTTGACTTTTTGACTATTGGACTTCATGGTTGACAAAGGTAAAGTTCTACAGACACTTTGGATAGGATGACAAGACAGTGTCATCCCGATTGGATTTGCCGTAATGGAATAGGCGGAAATCAAATGTCAAATTCCATCCAAAACGCATGAAAAAGCCCTGAAATGAGCGGTTGTGAATTTCAACTCGACATAATGTTTTGTCTCAAGGTTTTGCAAGTTTTGCGAAACCTCAAGCCAAAAGCACTGCCAAGAACCTCTATTTTTCGGCATTTCGCCTGAAGTAAAACAATCACCGATTTCTTCGGCAAGCCGAACCCGTGCAATTATTTTCAATAAAATCAAACATTTCTCAATTATTTATTACTTTTGCAGAAATTAAATCACAATACAAATCAAAACACATTCATCATGAAAAAAAATCTACTCCTTTTGATTTTGGCCTTGGTGCCATGCTATCTGCTTCAGGCACAGTCGTTTTTCTTAGACAGCTATTATTCCGATGATGGTTTCGACCGCGTCCAGTACTACTACAATAACGACAACCTGTTGGAATCCTACTATGTCGTTTCGGGCGTTTCCGGCGACAACGAGCAATTCATCGACTCGCTGTATTACGATGAGCGCGGCAACGTGATTCGCGTCAACTCATACCAATACTACAACGACCAATGGATTTTTCCATGCTACATCGAATACACCTATGACGACAAAAACAACCGCACCAGCCGCACCAACTACAACGATTTCGGTAGCGGCCACGAAATTCAAGGCGTCTACACCTATTTTTATGAAGACGACGTGCTAACTCGCTACGAAATGACCCTCGGCGGCAGCCTCCTCATGCGCGGCACCTACACCTACAACGCCCAGGGCCTTCTCGATGAACTCATCGAAGAAGTTTACAGCTCATGGATGTACACTTGGGAAAACTCCTCAAAGACCAAGCACACCTACGATGCCAACGGCAACGAAACCCAAACCGCCTACTATTATTGGGATTATTCGTGGGTTCCGGAATCAGTCGTCAACCGCACTTTCGATGAAAACAACAACTGCATGATCCGTGAACAAATCTACAACGGCACGGTTGCCGACAGGGTTTCTTACGTTTACGATTATGATTACAGCATCAACGACTGCCTCATGCCTTATCACCCGGAACCATCCTACACTTGGGACGATTTCCGTGGCAACAAGCCAATCGGCTTCGGCTGGGAAACTGCCGACGATGGCGGGACATTGGTTTACATCTGCGACTACATCTTTGAGTACGGCGAGTTGGACGATGCCGTCAGTGCAAATTTCGTCAAACCTGAGATGGCTCTGATTTTCCCTAATCCTACCGATGGCGAACTGAACATCAGCCTCGATGGACTCAAGCGTGTTGAGATCCTCGATGTCAACGGCAAGCTGGTCATGCAAAGCGATGCCAACGGCAAAATGCTGAAAATGAACGTCTCAGGATTGGCTTCAGGTCTCTATTTCGTCAAGTCATACAACGGACAGACTTGGACCATGAATAAAATTCAGGTGAAATAATAAGTTTTGGCATAAAAATCGATAAAAACAGTTCAAAATGGTTCAAATGCTTTATTCAAAACTTGAACCATTTTGAACTTTTTAATTTTCCGAATATGAAACGTGTATTTTTCTTGATTTCAACGCTGCTCATAATTTGCAGCACAAGCCTCAAGGCTCAAATCTTCAAATTGGACGAAGGTCAAAAGATTGCTTTCGTTCCGAAGGAACAGTATGTGTCGGCAGCCCAGCAAATGGACAATTACCTACCGCTTTTAAAAGGTAAAAAGGTCGGCGTTGTTGGCAACCAAACCAGCCTTGTAGGGGCGACGCATCTCGTTGACACACTGATTGCAAAAGGTGTCAACATTAAGAAAATCTACACGCCTGAACATGGATTCCGTGGCACTGCCGATGCCGGAGCCAAAGTCAACAATGGAAAGGACGAAAAAACGGGACTTCCTATAGTCTCACTTTATGGCAAGACCAAGAAACCCACGCCCGAAATGTTGCAAGGCATCGATGTGGTTTTATTTGACTTACAGGATGTCGGGGTGCGTTTCTACACCTACATTTCCACCCTTGCATACATCATGGAAGCCGCTGCCGAAAACAATATTCCAGTCATTGTTTTGGACCGTCCGAATCCAAACGGATTTTATGTCGATGGACCTGTCTTGAAATCAGAAAACAAATCATTTGTCGGAATGCACGCAGTGCCAGTGGTTTACAGCATGACAATAGGCGAATACGGCAAAATGGCAAACGGCGAAAGATGGCTGAAAAACGGCGTGCAATGCGATTTGACGGTGATACCTATTAATAATTACAACCGCAACACCATTTACGAACTGCCCGTGAAGCCATCACCCAACCTGCCCAATTGGGAATCAGTTTACCTCTATCCCACCCTCTGCTTTTTCGAAGGCAGCATCGTCAGCGTGGGACGCGGCACCGAAACGCCTTTCCAGATTTTCGGTCATCCGAATATGCGCGGCGAGTATAGTTTTACGCCAAAAAGCACCTCTGGCGCTTCAAAGCCTTTGTTGGAAGGTCAGCGCTGCCGTGGCGAAAACCTTGTTGAGTTTGCGCATGGCTACGCCTTTAACGTCAACCAATTGCATCTGGAATGGATCATCGAAGCCTACCAGCAACTCAACGACAAGGATTTCTTCACCAGCTATTTCAATCTGCTTTCAGGCGACAAGAAACTTCGCAGCCAAATCGAACAAGGTTTAAGTGCCGACGAAATCCGCGCCAGCTGGAAAGACGAGATTGATGCCTTTATGAAAATCAGGAACAAGTATTTGATGTATTGAGGTATAAAGGACACCTACTATTGATTCATTTGTAAAAATCAGCATTATAAACATACAAAAAGCCTCGGCAAAATGCCGAGGCTTCATTGTTGTTATCGTTAAGACAATAACGCTTTGCCGAGGTAAGATTACTGAATCTTTTCGACGATAGCCTTGAAAGCTTCCGGATTGTTCAGAGCCAGGTCGGCGAGAACCTTGCGGTTGATTTCGATGCCGCTCTTGTTGAGCTTGTCCATGAACACGCTGTAAGACATGCCATATTCACGGATGGCTGCATTGATACGGACGATCCACAGGCTGCGGAATTCGCGTTTCTTGTTCTTTCTGTCGCGATAAGCGTAAGTTTGACCCTTTTCGTAAGAGTTCTTCGCCACAGTCCAGACATTCTTTCTTGTACCGAACTGACCTTTGGTCTTTTTCAGGATTTTCTTGCGTCTAGCTCTTGAAGCTACTGCATTGACTGATCTTGTCATTTTTCAATTTTTTTCGTCCAGCGCCTCGCCCTTTTCGAGAACTTTTCTGCTGAGACAAAGTTAAACATTTAATTAATTACAGTTGAAGCATTGCTTTTACGTTCTTTTCATCAGCGCTTTCAACGATAGCGGTGTGATCCAAGTTACGTTTTCTCTTCTGGCTCTTCTTGGTCAGAATGTGGCCATGATAAGCATGCTTTCTTTTCAGTTTACCGGAGCCTGTCAATTGGAAACGTTTCTTAGCGCCGGATTTTGACTTCATTTTAGGCATTTTACAAATATTTTAAATCGGTTAAAAATGAGTTATTTCTTTGTCGTTTTAGGAGCTATCATCATCAGCATGCGCTTTCCTTCAAGTTTCGGCATCGATTCGACCTTTCCGAATTCCTCAAGTGCCTGCGCAAACTTCAGCATCATGATTTCACCCTGCTCCTTGTAGACGATGGAACGTCCCTTGAAGAACACCTGGACTTTCACCTTTGCGCCCTCTTGCAGGAAACGCTTGGCATGGTTCAGTTTGAACTCGAAATCGTGATCATCGGTCTGACCCGTGAGATGGATTTCCTTCACCACGACCTTTGTGGCCTTGGCCTTGAGTTCCTTCTGCTTTTTCTTCTGGTCGAAAATGAACTTCTTGTAGTCCATTGCCTTACAGACCGGAGGATTGGAGTCTGGAGAAATCTCGACTAAGTCAACGCCGAGTTCTTCGACAATCCTCAAAGCCTCTTTGATTGGATAGATGTTGGTTTCAACGCCCTCACCTACTAACCTGACCATCGGGGCCTTGATTTCTTCGTTCACCCGATGCTGATCTTCGTCCTTGCCTTTAGCTGGCTTCTGCGAAGGTTTTCCTTTTGGTGGAATCTGTGCTATGGTAGTAATCTCCTATAATTTAGTTATACTTTTGTTGTCAGTCTTCTGTCGTGCTAAGTATTCAGTTTAAAAGTTCAAAATTGTTCAAAAGTTCAAATATTTCCACTTCGTTCACCGTTTCGACAATCTCAACGAACTAAATACCCCTAACTCCTAACTCCTAATTCCTAACTTTTATACTTTCAACTTTAACGCTTTCCGACTATCAACTTTTTATCTCTTATTTCTTTCGTCCTCAACTTGCTTGTTAATCATAGCTGCAAAGTCTTCGACGCTCATCGAGCCGAGATCGACCTGACCGTGACGGCGGACCGAAACCGAATTTTCGGCTTCTTCCTTTTCACCGACGATGACCATGTAAGGATATTTCTTCATTTCGGCATCGCGGATCTTACGACCGATCTTTTCGTTTCTCTCATCAATGAGGGCGCGAATATCGGACTTTTTCAGATACGATTGCAAATTTTGTGCAAAATTCATGTATTTTTCGCTCACAGGGAGGATTATCAGCTGATCTGGAGCCAGCCAAAGCGGAAATTCGCCTGCGCAATGCTCTAACAAGACAGCCACGAAACGCTCCATGGAACCGAATGGTGCTCTGTGAATCATGACCGGACGGTGCTTTTCGTTGTCAGCGCCGATGTAGGTCAAATCGAAACGTTCAGGCAGGTTGTAGTCGACCTGAATGGTGCCCAACTGCCATTTACGTCCGATGGCATCCTTCACCATGAAGTCGAGCTTCGGGCCATAGAAAGCAGCTTCACCGTATTCGACGTGTGCCGGCAGACCTTTTTCCTGACATGCTTCCTGGATAGCGGCTTCAGCCTTTGCCCAGTTTTCGTCAGTGCCTACGTATTTTTCATGGTTGTTAGGGTCACGGAGCGATATTTGAGCTTCAAAGTTCTTGAAATCAAGAGCCTTGAAGATGATTTCGATGATTTCCATCACGCGGATGAACTCGTCTTTCACCTGGTCGGGACGGCAGAAAATGTGAGCATCGTCCTGAGTGAATGAACGCACGCGGGTCAAGCCGTGCAATTCGCCGCTCTGTTCGTAACGGTACACGGTACCGAATTCAGCGATACGGACCGGCATGTCCTTGTATGAACGCGGCTTCCACTTGAAGATTTGGCAGTGGTGAGGGCAGTTCATCGGCTTCAGCAAGTATTCTTCGCCTTCTTCAGGAGTGGTGATTGGGCGGAAACTGTCGGCGCCGTAGTGCTCCCAGTGACCTGATGTCACATAAAGCTGTTTGCCACCGATATGTGGAGTAATGACCTGTTCGTAACCATAATCCTGCTGAATCTTAGTCAGATAATCCTGCAGACGCAGACGCAATGCAGTACCTTTTGGCAACCAAATCGGAAGACCTTTACCCACCAATTCGTTGAACATAAAGAGTTCCAGCTCACGGCCCAGCTTACGGTGGTCGCGTTTCTTGGCCTCTTCAAGGAGGACAAGATATTCATCCAATTCCTTCTGCTTCGGGAAAGTGATACCGTAGACACGGGTCAACTGCTTGCGCTTTTCATCGCCACGCCAATATGCGCCAGCGAGTGAAGTCAGCTTCACGGCCTTAATAAAACTCGTGTTCGGAATATGTGGTCCACGGCAAAGGTCGGTGAAATCGCCATTCTTATAATAGGTGATGGTGCCGTCTTCCAATTCGGAAATCAGTTCCACCTTATATTCGTCGCCTTTGTCGGAGAAATGCTTCAAAGCCTCTTCCTTTGTAACGTCAATGCGTTCAAAGGTCTGCTTCTGGCGTGCCAGTTCAAGCATCTTCTTTTCAATGTTGACGAGGTCGGCTTCAGTCAAAGTGATGTCGCCAGTATCAATGTCATAATAGAAACCGTTATCGATTGAAGGGCCGATGCCGAATTTCACACCTTTATATAATTGCTCGATGGCAGCAGCCATCAAGTGGGCTGATGAGTGCCACATAGCGGCTTTGCCTTCAGGGTCATCCCAAGTAAAGAGTTGGATTTCAGCATCTTCGTTGATGGCGCGGGTTGCGTCCCATTTCTTACCATTCACGCTGGCTGCCAACACGTTGCGAGCCAAGCCTTCGCTAATGCTCTTAGCGATGTCCAATGGCGAAACGCCTGCTTCGTACTGTCTGACGCTCTTGTCAGGAAATGTTATATTAATCATAATAGGTATACCTGTTTTGAAAACGGCTGCAAAAGTACAACTTTTTTCATTACGTAAACGTTTTCAAGTCAGATTTTAAACTACATTTGCAGCACAAAATCACGACACTAATGAAACGGACATTTTTACTTCTTTTTCTGGTTTTGGCAGCCATTTCCATTCAGGCACAAAACAAAACCGACAACAAGCAATCAGTTCAAGCCTTCGCAAAAAGCAATTTGCAACTGCAAGCAAATGAAATTCAGGCTATTGAAAACAACACATTTTCAATTTACAACATCGACAATCAAGGTTTCATCATAACCTCCAACAGCAAAAACCTTCCTCCTATCCTCGCCTATTCCGACAATTCCATATTTCCGAGCCTTGAAGATGCGCCCGAAAACATCAAATGGTGGATGGAGCAATATGAGGAAATGAGCCGTTATGCCGATGAACATCCCGAACTGACGCCCGATTTCATCAAGCAACAATGGAACGATTTTGAGAATGGTAGACTTCTTATTAATAAAAGAGGTGTCAATCCGTTGGTTCATACACTTTGGAACCAGGACTGCTACTACAACGAATATTGCCCGACGGCCTGGGGCGGGCCTTGCAACCGCGTGTATGCCGGCTGCGTGGCGTGCGCCATGGCTCAGGTGATGAAATACCACAACCACCCCAAGCAAGGCTATGGCACACACTCCTACAATCATGGCAGTTACGGCCAGCAAAGCGCCAATTTTGGTGAAACTACCTACGATTGGGACAACATGCCCGACGAAATCTTTTCGCACAACGATGCCATTGCCACGCTGATGTACCATTGCGGCGTGAGCGTCAACATGGACTACAGCCCGAGCGGCAGCGGTGCACAGTCGAAAGATGTGGAAACCGCCTTGCGCAGTTATTTCGGTTATTGCAGCGCAACCTACAGAGAGCGCTCGAAATACGAGTTCGAAGAATGGCGCGACATGGTGCGTAACGAACTCGACAATGCACGTCCCATTTATTATTCCGGCACCAACAGCAGCACAGGCCACGCCTTTGTCCTCGATGGCTACAATGCCAGCGACTACTACCATTTCAACTGGGGCTGGAGCGGCTACAGCAACGGCTATTATTCGCTTTATGATGTGAACGGTTGGACCAACAACCAGACTATGGTCGTCAACATCAGGCCGATGGTCATCAACAGCGACGAAAACGGCATCATTTATGTCAGCCCCGACGGACAAGGCGACGGTTCCTCTTGGGAAAATGCCACATCGGAATTGCATTTCGCCAACGCCCGCAGCATCAACGGAGTAAGAATCTGGGTCAAGAAAGGCATCTATTACGGTGATGACACCGACCCCGAAAATGCCTTCAGCATCACCTACGGCAATCGCATCTACGGCAGTTTCAACGGTGACGAAGCCCCTGACTACGACCTCTCGCAACGCGATTTCGTCAACAACGCTTCCATCCTTGATGGCCAGAGCGCGAAACGCGTCTTGAACCAAGCATCCGCTTTCAATGCAGGAACAGCCGCCGTTTGGGACGGTTTCACCATCACCAATGGCGCAACGGGATCAGGAGCAGGCGTTTATCTCAACGATTATGTCACCCTTTCCAATTGCATCATCGACAACAATCACGCTGACATTTACGGCGGTGGCATCTACATCAATGCGGCTTCAGGCAATAGCAAAGTAATCATTTCGAACTGCACCATCACCAACAACACCACTTCCATAGGTGCTGGTATATGCGACCGTTACGGAACCGTTTTCTCCAACTGCATCATTTGCAACAACACGGCTTCCACCAAAGGTGGAGGCTTGTATATATACAACAATGCCGAACCCACTTTGAAAGGCTGCATCGTCAGCAATAACACCGCTAAAAACGGCGCCGGCATGTATGCCCGAGGCAAAATGACGGTCACAAACTGCAATTTCGTGATGAACGACGCCCTTGAATCGTCGGGCGGCATTTTCAGCGAAAACCGTTACAGCAAATACACGAACTGCATCGTTTGGGGCAACAAAGCCAACGGCACTGACAATCAGATTGTCGGTGAAATGAAAGCCGACTATTGCGCCGTTCAAGGCAATTATGAAGGCGAAAACATGATAATTTTGTCCGCTGAAAACAAAGGCGAAACGCCAGAAAATTTCGTCCGTTTCGCACAACCCACCGAAGGCGCAGGCGCCGAATATCACGATGCCGACTGGAGCCTCATGCCACGCAGCATCTGCCTCAATGCCGGCAAACTAAACACCACAGGTTTAGGCGAAAACGACCTTTTCGGCAATTTCCGCATCCAAAACGGACGCATTGAAATAGGCGCTTACGAAAGTTGTTCGCCGCTCAACGTGATTGACCTCATCACTTGCGGCAGTACCTACAATTTCAATGGCACGATTCTCACAGAACCAGGCTATTACACAACGGCTTACGAGACTGCTTTCTGCGACAGCATCGTCGGTCTGAACCTGACTTTCAATCCTTCTTCAATGGAAGTCACGATTTCAGGCAGCACACAAATCAATTTTGGCGAAAGCACCACCTTGACTGCCAACGGCGCTGACACTTACCTTTGGTCGACAGGCGAAACAACGGCATCCATCACCGTTTCGCCTACCCAAACGACCACCTACACCGTGACAGGCTACAACGAAGAAGGCTGCGAAGCACAAGCCGCTGTTACCGTTGAAGTGAAGTTTTCCGACGTTGCCGAAAACAGCGTTGATGCCAAAGTCTACCCCAACCCGACAAAAGGCAATATAACCATTGAAGCCAATAACTTGCAGCATGTCACAATATCAAACATACTTGGACAGATGTTTTACGATGCTGCTTCCAACAGCGACAGCATGACACTCGACCTGACACAGTTTGGCAACGGCATCTTCATCGTCCGCATTTCCAATAATAATGGCACTTGTGTGAGACGCATAAGCGTTGAATGACAATAAGACAATTTATAAATCATACATCATGAGAAAGATTGCAACCACACTTTTCCTTATCCTCGTCTTTGCCTTCGGCACGATGAAGGCTCAGAACATTGAAAACCTTTACGTTTCAGCCACAGGCTGGGCGCAATGGGACGAACTTGAAAATGCCGACGGCTATATGGTCCGCATCGACAACCAACAGGAATTCGAGATTGAAAAGCACTACTTTCAACACCAAGTGAATGATTTCCAAGATGGTGAAAGACACAACATCATGGTAGCTTCTATCTTTGACGGCACCATTGGCAACTTTTCCAGTTTTGACTGGATTTATTCCTCATGCGAACATTACGAAGGCTTCGTCAGCGTCCCACAAGGCGGATGGCAAGGCGACGACATCGTGCTCAACTGGGAACTGCCACAATCGCCTCAGGACGACAGTTTCTTTGAAAGTTTCGAAAGCGGCATTCCGCAGAATTGGGGACTCATCGATGCCGATGGCGACAACCACTGGTGGTACCTCGCCTCAGTGTTCATGCCAGCCCCACAATACACATTCTTCCCTCACACTGGCGAAGACATGATTTGCTCAGAGAGTTTCAGCAACATGATTGGTGTTGGTGCACTGCATCCCGACAATTACATCGTCACTCATAAAGTTCATGTTGCCGAAAGTTCCGCATTCAGCTTTTGGGCTTGCGCACAAGATGCTAGCTACCCATTTGAGCATTTCGGAGTTGCCGTTTCTTCAGAGAGCCAGACTAATCCCGCCGATTTCACCATGTTACATGAATGGACACTTTCTGCCAAAGACAGCCGCAACGGCACCTGGTATCAATACACCGTTGATCTCAGCGCTTATGCCGGCCAAGAAGTATATATCGCCATCCGCCATTTCAACTGCACCGACCAGTTTTACCTCAATGTGGATGATGTGGAATTCAGCAACAATGGAACCTCAGCAGCAGGAATCATCGGAACGCTTATCATCCGCGACGGCGAGTCGTACGACATCGTCCCTGGCGATACCAACTCCTATACTGATGTCGCCCCAGACCACATCGATCATGAATACAATCTGCGCGTTATATACGACGGTGAAGAAAGCGATTTCACGCATTTTGCCATGAGCTGCGAAGAGATCGTCCTTGTGTCCGACCCGACCGATGTGGATGAAAACAACTACAACCGAATCTCAGTATTTCCAAATCCAGCCATCGATGCCGTCACCATCCAATGCGAAGACATACAGCAAGTCACAATCTTCAACAGCATCGGACAAATGATGTTCACATCGGAAGCCAATGGCAACCAATTGCAGATAGACCTCAGCGATTTTCCTGCCGGATATTATTTCATTCAGACACGAAACACACAGGGCGTGATGATGCAGAAAATGGCTATCAAATAGATTTCAGCAAGATTATAACAAGCAACCAAAAATTATTGTATTTTCGCAACCTAATATGAGACGTATAGGTCTCGCATCGTCAAAGCCAGATAATGGGTTCTGCTGGCTCGGGCGGTGAAGTCAAACAAATAGGACCCATCTAATCAATTCATGAAAAGAATTTATTTTATGATTATCAGCGTTTTTGCCATCGCATTGGCAGGCTGTAGAAAGTCAGACGACACAAACGTAATTGAAGGAACTGTCATCACGGAATTGCGTTCCCATACGGAAAAGTCGCCCAACCCGATGAATGTTAACAACTATAAGCTGGCAAAGTCCAAAGAGACCTTGGAATCGCTCACCCATGTGTCGAAAAACCGTTTGTTCTACATGGACTATTTGGCAGATTTTCCTATGGAGGCACTTTGCAAGACTGGTAGCGCCCGCTACACGTCTGATGCCGCCTTGGAAGGCGAAAAAATGTTTTATACCGATTATTTGGACTTGCTGTATCATGAACACGCTGACCCGATTCCTATGGATGACCCCTTGGTTTGTTCCTCTTTCGTATGTAAGAATGAGAAGAACGACAACCTTCTCTGTCAAAATATGGATGGCGCAGGTGGAAGCATCATAGCACTTTACCAGCAGCCCAGACCTGGCAAATATGGCTTTGTGTCGTTGTCAAGCACCATTTACAACGGAGTCAGAGTGGCGCCTGAATATCTGAACGATGGATGCCTGATGGACGGAAAAACGGATCTTTCTTACCTTCTCACCCAGCATATCGCCGACCTGGGCGGAATGAACGACCAAGGCCTGTGCTATTGCATGTTGCAGCTGCCTCCGATGCAGAGACCTGACGATTACGACTCAACGAGTACGCAGCCACATATCACCGTAGAGAACAAGAGCGGCAACTATTCGCTGCCACAACTGATCTATCCGTCTTTGTACTATATGGTGATCACACGCTGCGCCACGGTACGTGATGTCGAAGACATGCTGCGTAACGATTTCGACTTCACTCACCTTAATTATATCATGAACGGACATCTGCTCATAGCCGACGCCACCGGCGACTATGCCGTCTTCGAGTATTGGAACGACTCACTCTATGTCTTGCGGGCAGATGAGCGCAGGGCGATATTGGGAAGCACTTCCCTTGTCATTCCTTTTGAATACAACAGTATGGAGAATTATTATTGCAATCTGGAAGCGACCAATACATATATGCAGGATAAATGGCAATACGCATTCAGTGCCAAAGTCCGCGTCGGGCACATGATGAATTCATACAGACCTGTCATGAGCGAATTCGAAGCACTCAAATGCTTGCAGGAAGGCACCTACGCCATCGAGTATCCAGGTAAATTGACCAATTATTCCGCCGTTTATAATGCCAACCAGCGCACCGTGCTCTTCAATGTACACAACGACATGTCAGAGGCCTTCACCATCGACTTGAAGAAAGATTTTAAATAGAAACACCAATAATAATTACAACTATGAAAAAAGTATTGTTTACGCTCGCCCTACTTATAGTAGTGGCATACATTTCATCTTGTCGCAAGGACGACATGGAGAAATTCTCCGCCGAAGAAATTGAGGAATACAACTTCCAACAAATCCCTGTCACGAAAATCAACGACTATCTCTTTGAGGTGACAAACAGCGACTTCTATACAAGTTACATTTTCAATCCGTATTCCGTTGGAGATGAATTTAATGGACTTTCAACATGGCATGGTGTGTGTACCGGCATACGTAACGGCGACCTCGTAGGCCGTAACCTCGACTGGGAATGCTCCGAAAAACCAGAGTTCGTTGTGCGCATCCCTGCCAGCAAAGACCGTCATGCATCCATCGGCATTTGCAATTCAAATATGGTGAAACATGCGCCTCTGGAGGGATGGCTGTCACAGATGCTTGTCAACGACATTTCAAACAACTGCTTTGACGGTGTCAACGACTGCGGCGTCTCATGCGTCTCATTGGTGGTGCATTTCGCTGACGACATTCAGGAAACAGTCAATGGCACAAATGATTCTCCGACAGCCTTTACGCTGCATTGCGCAAATGTCGTACGCTATATCCTGGACAAGGCTTCGTCGGCCAAGGAGGGCGTTGAACTCCTAAAGGCGGCGAACATCTATGGTTATTTGGGAGAATATTCCTTCCACTGGATGATTTGCGATGAAAGGGAAAGCTATTTCGTCGAACTTATTCACGCAAAGGTTGTAGCGACAAAGGTGGAAGAAAATGCCATAGCAAGCTTTGCCAAGCCGATTATCACCAATTTCTACGTGCTTAAGGAACTCAGCGAGCAAAAAGTTCCATGTGGTGTGGAACGCTACAACATCCTTGAAGCCAACTATGGCAACGCCACAAGCGTTCAAGGTATGTTTGAGACACTTGAAAAGGTCAGGTATTCACGCAAGTACGACGGAAAGGATCCTTCAACACTTGCAAATGGCGAGCAAGACCCGAACTGGTATTCGGAATTTCTTGCACACATGCCGAACTATGACGACGTTTATGGCGCTCCTCTCTATAACGAATATCCAAAGGACGAAACCGAAAAACAAAAATTGTGGGAGACCATCATAAGCAAGGACATTGAACGCAACGCCATCTCCAAGTTCCCCAATCCTCGTAAAAATCCTATGTCTGCATGGACATGCCATTCAGCAGTCTATAATATCAAGGAACGCTCGTTACAATTGGTTATTGGCGAGGAGTACAACAACATCATCCCTTCAGCCAGTACTTCATTCAAACTTGACAGCAGCAACTGATAGCTTGAAGGATTTGTAAACCGAAGAGATAAATCGGTGCAATTTACGTTTATTAGAATAAATGGAAAAGCCTTGGCCAACCGGTCAAGGCTTTTTCTGTATAACATAAACATATACCCAACCTCCACCCCATGTCAATCAGCGGAATTTATGCGCCGTACCCTGAACAGAGCCGAAGGGGGCACATTTATAATTTACTGACTAATTCCGTTTAATCTGTATAATTTGTAGTTTTTTTTCAATATAAATCAGCGAAATCTGCGGTTTCGATAAACAGATTACCCTGCCGCAGCAATCAAGAGGATCTCGAAAATCAGGGTCGAATTGGCGGGAATCTCGCCTGCATTGCGGTTGCCATAACCCATCTCAGCCGGGATGTAAACCATCCAGCGGTCGCCGATGTGCATGCTCAGCAAGGCCATCTGGAAGCCGCCAATCAGTTCATACACGCGGAAACTCTCAGGATAATTACGCTCAAAAGCATCGTCAAAAACCTTCCCGTTGATGAGCGAACCTTTGTAGCGCACCGTAACGATGCTCTCGTTTCTCACTCGCGTACGGTTATGGCCATCGCCCGATGCCAAGACCTTGTAAAGCACGCCATTACCTAATTCCTTGACACCTTCTTCCTTGCGGATTTCTTCAAGAAACTGTTCGTTTTGAAGTCTGTATTGTTCTCTTTTATTCATTTTTATTGATGTTTGTTGTTTGACTGCCACCTATCAGAGACGCGATAAATCGCCGTCTCTACTAACGCTTCGCACATCTTTCAACTTTCAACTCTCCACTTTTCCACTCTCCACTTTCACCTTCCTCAAATCTAACAAGTTAATCGGATTACTTCCCAACCCCTCTACTCTCTTGTTGACGAAACGCAGAACCTCGTCGTAAAAAAGCGGCACGATGGGCGCGTCTTCCATCATCAGGGCATCCATCTGGCGGTAATAGGCGGCACGCTCATTAGCATCGGTGCAAGCATTGCGCTACGTTGATACGGGGCTAAGCAACCCTTATGATTATTTTCCTTAGACGCAAAGGAAAGCCAATGCCGTCAAGACCATCAGGAGCGGAATAATCTTGCTCCTGATATTTTTTTCCTTGAAACATAAGGCTCCGTATGAAAACGAAACAACAAGGCGTACACCATTGAGAATCAACGGAATGATAACCATGATGGCTGCTTCCTGACTCAAGCCGGAAAGATAAATGCAGTCGGCCACCGAAACAAAAACCGCCATGACTACGATGCTCCAACGCCACTCGAACGGATGTTCCTTGCGACGCTTCCACCACACGCACAAAATGAACACCGTCATCAATATGAATAGATAAACGGAGTACCAAGACTGCACCGTGACAGGAGCCATGTGTTGCTTGCTCAACAAAAACTTATCGTAGATACCGCTAATTGCCACAATTACAGCAGATAGCAGAAGCATGATGACCCATTTGTTCGACTCGAACTTGATACCTTCCCGCTTGCCCGACTTGTTCATCAAATAAAAGGAAACTATGGCTAACACGACGCCAATCCTCTGATTTACACTCAAATGTTCCTGAAACACCATCAGCAGCAACAGCAACGATATAGCCGGTCTCAACTGATTGATTGGGCCAACCACGGTTATAGGCAGATTCTTCATCGCCGAATAACTGAAAACCCACGAAATCATAATCATAAAAGCCTTTCCCAAAATCAGAAGATGATTTTTAAAAGGAATCGATTCGACATAAAAATTGGTCAGAAAGCCATCGGAAAACCACTGCGGCTGATAATGAGACAACAAAATGAAAGGCAAGAATATAAGCGCACTCACTAAAGTACTGAAAAACAGCACTGGAGCAATTGCATTTGCATTGACCGACTTCTTTTTAAAAATGTCATAAAAGCCTAATAGAAAGGCCGATATTAAGGATAATGTGATCCACATGTCATTGCTTGTTTGCGGCTGCAAAGGTAGTGTTTATTAGGGAACGGTGGCAAATTGGAGGGGATTATTTTGGGGAGATGTTTGCGTTGCTTTTAGCCGTTAGCTGTTAGCTTTTAGACTTTGGCTTTTGGCTTTTAGCCGTTAGCCATTAACAAAATATATGATAATTATGGATTCTGCAATAAACCGACAACTGATTACTGAAAACCGATTACTGAAAACTGATTACTGAAAACTGAAAACCGACAACCGATAAATCACCGAACCAAATCAATATAGACCGGCAAATGGTCGCTGAAACCGCCGAAATAGCGAGGACCGATGTAGGTGCGGATGAGTTTCTTTCCGTGATAAATCGGGTCGTCCTCAAGCATGAAATCCGTCCAGAAGATTCGGGCGCTATTTTCCTTATAATGAAGGCCTTCCCTATCGTTCAGCACTTGCGGGGTCACGATAATCTGGTCGAAAATCTGCCAGTCGTTCTGATGCTTCAAGGTGCCTTCAAAGCCAAAGTTTTTGTCGCCCGCCATCAGATTTATCAGGTTGCCATCCTCGTATTCAGAGAGTTGCCTTGCTTTCAAAACATCATAAATGCTTGGGTCGGTCGGGCAATCGTTCAAGTCGCCCATCATGATGATTTTCGGAGAATAACCTTTTGGCGCAACGGCATTAATTGAATCGGCTTGCCTACGCAAAATGGCCGCCGAACAAGCCCTTGAGCCAACAGTTTCCAACTCACCGCTGTAACGACTTGGCCAGTGATTGACAAAAATATGAAGCGTATCATCCTTATTATCAATGAATTTCGCATACAAAATATCGCGTGAATGATAGGCTGTGTCTTCAGGATTATAATAAGGAATGGTCTTGCTGTCGACCAAAGTAAACCAATCCTTTGAATAGATGATGGCCGGATCGATGCCGCGTTTGTCGGGGCCTTCGTAATGGACGAAACGGTAATTGTGGTTTTTGAGTGGAGTTTGGTTGAATAAGCTGTTCAACACATACTCGTTTTCCACCTCGCAAACGCCGAAAATGCCAATCGGCTTGTTTTCAGAAAGGGCAAGAATGGCCTTGTACATGTTGTTGCGTTTCTTGTAGAAGCGCGATTTGGTCCAATGCTGTGAGCCTTCGGCGGTAAACTCGTTGTAAGTCAGCGTGCTGTCAACAAACGGATCGAAGAAATTCTCCATGTTCCAAAAAGCGACACGGACGCTTTCCTTCTGCTGCGAGAAACAATTCAGGCAGAAAAACAGCACTATGATCAATAATAACCGTTTCATTACAAAGCATTTACAAATTACCGGAACAACTTTTTCAAATCCTCTGAAATAGGCTTCGACACGTTTTTCTCGCGGTCGATGCAAACCAAAACGCTGCCGCAAACCGACATTACTTCGCCCGTCACGGTGTTTCGCAAACATTGTTTCAGTTTCACGCTACTACGCCCGATTTCAGCTACTTCCGTCTCACATACAATCTTGTCGTGAATGTGAATCGGCTGCTTGAAATCAATATCGACGTGAACCAGAACCATGTCGAAAGTCAGCCAGTCGATTTCCTTCTGCATGGCGTTTTCGAGAAACTGAGTGCGGCCATAATCGTAAAGGTTCAGCTGATAACCGTTATTAACGTGATTGAACGGATCCAAGTCGCTCATTCTGATTTGTATCGGACAAGTAAACATGATTTTCCTTTTTTAACGTGCAAATGTAGGATTTTTTTGCTTCATAAACACATTAAACAAAGGCAACAAATACAATTTGTCCTTTTAATAACCATTCATAATTAAACTGCAAAAGTATCTTCTCATTTCGACAGGCTCAATGAGCTGCAAATCAGGTAACTGAGCTTCGCTCCATGAGCTTGTCGAAGGGCGAAGCACCGAACTAATATGTAAATTAATTTTGCTCACCTACTTAGTATACTATTGGAAGACAATTATCGTCAATTAAACGTCAATTATATTCCAGATTGTGAAACTGCATTACCCTGAAAACATTGACTTGTGATAGTACACCTTACTCAGTAAAGCCAAGCCTCAATCTTTATGATTTTGAACCCATTCCAACACAGCCGCCCTTTGCTTTTCGTCCAACAGCGGCAAAAGCCATGACCAAAATGTTTCTGGTTCTTTTCCTGATCCACAATAAGCTGTTTTCAAGTTACCATAAATTGCTGAAGTTTTAGGATGCTTCATTTCGAGTTTGTCAAGATACACTTTGAATGCCTTCAGGCAATATTCCAATGCCTTGTCGTAATTGCCTTGGTCTTGATACACGCCCGCGATGTTGTTGTAGGTCGTGGCGGTGTAAGGGTGTTCCTTGCCAAGGACTATTTCACTGATTTCAAGATCCTTACGGTAGAATTCCAATGCCTCGTCGTAATTGCCTTGGTCTTGATACACGCCCGCGATGTTGTTGTATGTCGCGGCGGTGTAAGGGTGTTCCAAGCCAAGGACTTTTTCAACGATTTCGAGAGCCTTGCGGTAGAATTCCAACGCCTCGCCGTAATTGCCTTGGGCTTCATACACGCCCGCGATGTTGTTGTAAGTCGTGGCGGTGTCAGGGTGTTCCTTGCCAAGGACTTTTTCAACGATTTCGAGGTCCTTGCGGTAGAATTCCAATGCCTCGTCGTAATTGCCTTGGACATAATACACGCCCGCGATGTTGTTGTATGTCGCGGTGGTGTAAGGGTGTTCCAAGCCAAGGACTTTTTCAACGATTTCGAGAGCCTTGCGGTAGAATTCCAACGCCTCGCCGTAATTGCCTTGGGCTTCATACACGACCGCGATGTTGTTGTAGGTCGTGGCGGTGTCAGGGTGTTCCAAGCCAAGGACTTTTTCACGGATTTCAAGATCCTTACGGTAGAATTCCAATGCCTCGCCGTAATTGCCTTGGGCATAATACACGAGCGCGATGTTGTTGTAAGTCGTGGCGGTGTAAGGGTGTTCCAAGCCAAGGACTTTTTCAACGATTTTGAGAGCCTTACGGTAGAATTCCAACGCCTCGCCGTAATTGCCTTGGGCATAATACACGCCCGCGATGTTGTTGTAAGTCGTGGCGGTGTCGGGGTGTTCTAAGCCAAGGACTTTTTCACGGATTTCGAGAGCCTTGCGGTAGAATTCCAATGCCTCGCCGTAATTGCCTTGGGCTTCATACACGACCGCGATGTTGTTGTAGGTCGTGGCGGTGTCAGGGTGTTCAAGGACTTTTTCACGGATTTCGAGAGCCTTGCGGTAGAATTCCAATGCCTCGCCGTAATTGCCTTGGGCATTATACACGAGCGCGATGTTGTTGTATGTCGCGGCGGTGTAAGGGTGTTCCAAGCCAAGGACTTTTTCACTGATTTCGAGATCCTTGCGGTAGAATTCCAATGCCTCGCCGTAATTGCCTTGGGCTTCATACACGAGCGCGATGTTGTTGTAGGTCGTGGCGGTGTAAGGGTGTTCCAAGCCAAGGACTTTTTCAACGATTTCGAGAGCCTTGCGGTAGAATTCCAACGCCTCGCCGTAATTGCCTTGGGCTTGATACACGCCCGCGATGTTGTTGTATGTCGCGGCGGTGTCAGGGTGTTCCAAGCCAAGGACTTTTTCACGGATTACAAGTGCCTTACGTAAGAATTCCAATGCCTCGCCGTAATTGCCTTGGGCTTTATACACGAGCGCGATGTTGTTGTAGGTCGTGGCGGTGTAAGGGTGTTCCAAGCCAAGGACTTTTTCAACGATTTCGAGAGCCTTGCGGTAGAATTCCAATGCCTCACCGTAATTGCCTTGGGCATCATACACGACCGCGATGTTGTTGTAAATCGTGGCGGTGGAAGGGTGTCCCTCGCCTAAGATTTCCTCTTTGATTTTCAAAGACTTTTCATAATACACCAAGGCTTTATCAAAGTCGGCCAATTGTTTAAGGCCATCACCAATATTGTGATAAATATAGGCAAACAGATCGGATTCTTCCGTTTTCACTGCCTCCAAAACAGCTTCGGCAATTGCAATCTTGCGCTGCGTTGAGGTATAAATTTCAGCTTTGTCAAAATAGCCGTTTTTATAATCACTGATGGAATCCAAAAAATGCGTTGCCGTGCCCTGCGGAGCTTTGCCATCAACATAATCCAAACGTATGATTTCCTTTACCATCGGGTGCATGGCATAGCTTTCGTCCTTGTACGACAGCCAACCGTCCCTGGTCAACTCCCAAAGGTTATCGCCATCGTAACCCAACCAACTTTCCATTTCCTCCAGGCTGTAGGAATCGGTTGGCAACACGGCAATGTCGTTCAAGGCTTTTATTTCGTCCTCAGTGCGTTGCTGCATATCGAAAAGCTCTTTCAAATGCTGGGCAATGGTGAGGCTTTCGCCACGGGCATGGTCTGCCTCAATTTCACGCTTACTGAAGCCAACGCCTTTTTCCACCAATTTAGAATAATACTTTCCCAAATCCTTTTGCCTTGCGGCTTTGGCTATCAGTTCAACGGAAAAAGTATGGCAACTCACCAAATTCACCAAGTTAATCACCGTTTCCTTTTTCTCGCGTTTTTCATCTTCACCGTAGTAAAGGTAAAACAGGTCGATGCAAGCCGCCTCATCCAAATCATTCACTGCAATGCGTCTGAATGCCTTCCCGATTTCATCTAATCTCGAAGTCAGTATAAGTGTCGTTTCCTGCCAACCTGTCAGTTCTCCCAGCAACTGGTCTTTTCTCGGATTCTGGTTCCGAGCACTATCCACATTGTCAATGATAAAAAGCTTGCTTTTGCCATCGTTCCTAAGATTCATAATGGTCCTTATGCGTTCCTCATCATCCTTGCAGAATTTCAAAGCATCCATTTGAATTTTGGCCAAGAGGCTTTTGCGCAAATCGCCTTGGTAATCAATCCAAGCCACCTCATCGTAACGTTCATGGATTTTGCGGAAAACCAGCTGCGCCAACGAAGTCTTCCCAATGCCGCCAAAACCGTTTACCAACAAAAGGCTATTGTGATGTTGCAACTCATCTTCAATTGCTTCGACATCCTTTTCACGATGAATGACCGTCGTTTCATCAGCAAAT
Source organism: Candidatus Limimorpha sp. (assembly GCF_056203535.1). NCBI lineage: Bacteria > Pseudomonadati > Bacteroidota > Bacteroidia > Bacteroidales > Candidatus Limimorpha > Candidatus Limimorpha sp. Next base: position 53,251 of record NZ_JBADWU010000058.1, read on the forward strand.
GGCGGAGTGTTGGTGAGGAAATGTGCTTTTTGCTGTGAGACATACTCATTCAAAAGCTCCAATATTTTATCAAGTTTATAGCCGTTCTCCAAATCCACATTCATTATGGCACGATGCTGTTCGCTGTCCAAATAATGACGGGTAAGATCAGCTTTTCTCAATTCGGATTCAAACAGTTGCAGCAGTTCCTTTGTTGAATCAGGTAATTTTCCCCATTTTTCGGGATGCTCAAAAGCGTCCTGAAGTTGCTTTATCTTTTCCGGTTGCTGTATGCTCGCCAAAGTCCGCTCCTTGTCGTTCTTTGTCCATTGGTCAACAGCATTGTTATATGCCTTTTCCATCTCCCTGTTAAGGTTTTCGGGGAAAAGAGCCTTAAATGCGGCTTTTGCGCCATCGGAAAGCAGATTGGCAATCAAACCAGGAACAATATTTTGTAGTAATGAATTCATATAAAAACGATTGAAATAATGTGACAAATGTAAAATTTTTGCAAAGATAATGTTTTTACCGAAATATCGTTCTCTTTTGTCATTGAAGCTTTGTACCTAAAACTCGTATAGCAAAATAATTCATCCAAATCAAAACAGCTTCTGATTATCTACTTACTTTTGTTCACCAAATCAAAAAGAATATGTTGCAGCAACGCAAGGATTTTTTACCTTTGCCGTCAAATTCAAACATTTAATCACATGCAAAAATCAAGTAAAAAGTTTTTCCTTATCACCCTACTCTGTTTCGCCAGCGCAAACCTTTTCGCGCAATACGGCACACAATTCGACAACAGAGGTTTTGAAAACTGGACCACACGCGACATCGAATCATGCGATGAGCCTGTACATTGGCACGCCGGAGGCACCGCAACCGGTTCGTTTTCAGGATTTCTATCCAGCCAAATCGAACAATCGTCACAAACCCGTCCCGGCTCCAATGGCAGCAAGAGCGTCAGAATCTATCCCACAAAAGTATTAGGCATCACGGCCAACGGCAACATGACCAACGGACGCATGAATGCCGGCAGCATGTCGGCAACAGGAACAGACAACTACCATTATTCCCAATGTTCGAATCCTACATTCAACACTGAAATTTCCGTCATTCCCGACTCAGTGGCCGTTTGGGTTTGTTTCCGCAGCGAAAGCAGCACCCAAAACGCCAGCATCCACGCCGCAATTCACGGCGAATATGATTACGTATTTTACGCCAATGGCAGTGAAGGACCATTGTACGAACTTGTTGCAACAGCAGAGGACCGCTTCACCAGAACCACTACGGAACAAGGCGACATGGTTTGGAAGCGCATCTCCATACCTTTTGCAAATGACGGTTATGGCACCGAAATAAAGCACATTCTTTTTACCATCACGACAAACGAATTGGCAGGACAAGGCAGCGACAAAGATGATATGTTCATCGATGATATTCTATTGATATACAATCCATCGCTACGATTAGAACAGCTCAACAAAACCAATTTCGTGCAACTCGACGACATAACAATCCGTTTTTCCCTCAGCGGAACCATGTCGGCAGATAACCTGAACGCCGAAGCCAACAAAGTCATCGCCCAGCTCTCCGATGCCAACGGCAGCTTCGCCAATCCAATTGAATTGGGTCGCGTGACCACCAATGAAAGCGGCACCATCACGGCACAGATTCCTCAAGTTGAAGACGGGCATTACAAAGTACGCGTCATCTCCACCAATTACCCAATGGTAGGGGAAAACATCACCGACATTAACATCCAAACCTATTTTTCTGCCACAGAAAACACATCAGACTGCGAAATATACCCCAATCCGACCAGTTCAAGCATTCACATTTCCGCTAAAAATCCGATTAATGAAATCAAGTTCCTCGACATGAATGGCAAAGTGCTTGTGGAAAAAGCAATGGCTACAAAAGAAGCCGAAATCGACATGACGGCTTTCGAATCGGGCATTTATTTCATTGAAATCACATCTGAAAACAAGAAAAGTGTACAACGCATCGTTAAAGAGTAAAACGAGACGAAAATGCTTCACGAACTAAAGACATTCAAAAAAGAGCATCCTTTTACCGCGCTGATGCTCATCGCGATAGCGGTCAGAATCATTGCAGTGGCTTTCGTTCCTGGCTTCGGTTCGCATCAGGAATTGCAGCATCCGAGCCTCATTCACGACTTTTTGGAATGGCTCAAAAACGCCATCGGACTGAGCGGTTCGCCGAAAGTGCAATTTGTCAGCCGCACCTTCTACGCACTGATTTCATTATTCACGGTATCAATGATTTACCGCATTTGCGATTTAATAGGAGACAAAAACAACGCGTGGCTTATCGCCCTCATCCCGTCCATTTGTTGCATTATGCCATCGTTTGGCATTATTGAGAACATCAGTGCGTTTTTAGGTTTGCCGCTCGTGCTTTACGGCAGCAACATAGTTCTCCGACAGGAAGTGCTGCGCAAGGCAAACATGCACGAAAACGTTCACCGCACATCGTTTTATGTCGCGGGCATCATGTTTGGATTGGGCATTGCCGTTTGGTACGAAAGCACCTTGATTGCCCTCAGCGTGCTGCTGATTCTCGCCTTGAAACGCAATCGGAAAGGCGTTCAATTCACCTTTATTGGACTGATTATCACGTTGGTAATCATTTATGCCTTACTTCTTATTTTACATGTTAATCCTTGGGGATATGTGATGATTTGAGCCATTAGCAATTTCAATATTACGATAAAACTGAGATGAGACTCCCGCGCAGGCGTGAGTGACATTCTTCCAAAAGGCCGTCAAAAAAACTCCAATAGTCCAACTGTCCACAAGTCTAACAGTCCATTAGTCCAAAAGTCTAATTGTCCAAAATTCACATTCTCATGAACTCCGAAGAAGCCCGTCAACGTATCGCCGAATTGTGCGAAGAACTTGAAAGACACAACTATAACTATTATATCCTCGCCAACCCGACCATCAGCGATTACGAGTTCGATATGAAACTCGAAGAGTTGAGTCGTTTGGAAAAGGAGTTCCCCCAATTTTTGCTGTCCACCTCTCCTACACAGCGTGTCGGCGGCGGCGTGACGAAGGAATTCAAAAGCGTCGAGCACCGCTATCCGATGCTTTCGTTGGCCAATTCCTACAGCAAGGAAGACATTCAAGAATTTATCACGCGCATCAAAAAGACTATCAATGAAGAAGTTGAGTTTTGTTGCGAATTGAAATTCGACGGTCTTTCCATCAGTCTGCAATACGAAGACGGCGTTTTGGTGCGTGCCGTGACTCGCGGCGACGGCACACGCGGCGACGATGTAACGACCAACGTAAAGACCATCCGCACCATTCCGCTGAAACTGCAAGGCGATTTTCCACCGTTTTTCGAGATGCGTGGCGAAATCGTGATGCCTTTGGATAGCTTCAACCGCCTCAACGAAGAACGTGCCGACGAAGGCTCGCAACTCTTTGCCAATCCGCGCAATGCAGCCGCCGGAACATTGAAACTGCAAGACTCGCGCGAAGTGGCGCACCGGCGTTTGGACAGTTACGAATACTACATGATGATGGACGACTTAGAGACCCGTTTTTCAACGCATTACGAGTCGCTGATGGCCTCGCGCAAATGGGGTTTCAACGTTTCCAATTTCATCTGCCTTTGCAAAAATGTTGATGAGATTTTCGACTTCATCAACTATTGGGATGAAAAACGCCACGAACTACCTTTCGCCATCGATGGCATCGTGCTGAAAGTGAACAGTTTTGCCCAGCAGCAAATGCTTGGCTTCACGGCGAAATCACCGAAATGGGCCATAGCCTACAAATTCAAGGCCGAAGAAGTGGAAACGGAACTTTTAAGCGTTGATTTTCAGGTCGGTCGACATGGGACAATTACCCCTGTAGCGAACCTTGCTCCCGTTCAGTTAGCAGGCACGACCGTAAAACGCGCCACCTTGAACAACGAAGATTTCATCCGTCAATTCGATTTGCATTATGGCGACACCGTGAGTGTAGTGAAAGGTGGCGAAATCATTCCGAAAATCATCGGCGTCAACCTGAACTGCCGCAAAGAAGGCGTAGAGCCAGTGAAATTTGTCACGCATTGCCCGATTTGCGGAGCAGAATTGGTGCAAAACGAAGGAGAAGTGGCTTGGTATTGCCCGAATACTTTGGGCTGTTCACCACAAATCAGAGGGCGCGTCGAGCATTTCATCGGGCGCAAAGCCATGAACATTGAGAGCCTCGGCGAAGGGAAAGTCGAATTGCTTTACGAGGAAGGTCTCATCAAGGATGTTGCCGATTTATACGATTTGACATACGACAAACTATTTGGTTTAGAGAAAGTTATCACCATTCAAGATGAATATAGTCTGCTGCCCGTCGCGACACGCAAAGTCAGTTTCAAGGAAAAGACGGCTCTCAACATACTGGATGCTTTGGAGAAATCGAAATCCGTTCCATTCGAGCGTGTGCTTTTTGCCTTGGGCATCAAATTCGTCGGCGAAACGGTTGCCAAGACGCTTGCCTTTGCCCTGCACGACATCGACCATATCATCAATGCAAGCGTTGAAGAAATGACGAAAATTGATGAAATCGGTGAAAAAATCGCCCTTTCGGTCAGGAATTTCTTTGATGACGAACGCAACATCGAAATTGTCAACCGACTGAAAACCGCCGGTTTGCGATTTGTTGTAGAAGAAAAGCAAGCCTCTGACAAAGAGCAAGTTCTGGCTGGCAAATCGTTTGTAGTGAGTGGCGTTTTCGAGCATTATTCACGCGACGGCATCAAGGAAACCATTGAGGCATACGGCGGCAAAAACGTCAGTTCCATCTCCTCCAAAACCGATTTTGTGCTGGCTGGCGACAAAATGGGACCCGAAAAACGCAAGAAAGCCGAAATTCTCAACATTCCAATCATCACCGAAGCGGATTTTGAAAAAATGATTGGCGTGGAAAGGCAGGAAGAATTTACCGGACTGCTGTTTTAATCATTTGGTTATGAACATTTTATTCAATAAGCCGTATGGCGTTTTAAGCCAATTCACACCCGAAGCCGGACATCAGGCGCTGAACGAATTTGACCTACCACCAGGCGTTTATGCCGCAGGCCGCCTCGACCACGACAGCGAAGGTGCCTTATTGCTTTCCGACAACGGCAAACTCATCAAAAGACTCTTAGACCCGAAATTTGAGCATCCACGCACCTATCTGGCACAAGTCGATGGACAGATTACCCCCGAAGCCGTGCGCCAATTGGCAAAAGGTGTCAACATAAAAGGCTATCAAACAAAACCTTGCAAGGCTGAAATCGTTTCGGAGCCTGAAAATCTATGGGAACGCATCCCTCCTATCCGTTACCGCGCCAACATCCCGACAAGTTGGGTTCGCCTCACCCTCATCGAAGGCAAAAACCGCCAAGTGCGCCACATGACGGCAGCCGTTGGATTCCCCACTTTACGCCTCATTCGTGTACAGATTGGCAACATTGATTTAGGCGAATTGCAACCCGGCGAATGGCGCGTAGTGAATGAACGGGTGATTTGAATTTCAGGTAGTCCTATTACACTATTACAATTGGAAATCGATTGGAATAGAATATTTCATGGACGATATTCTTGAAGTCAAAGCCAAATAGCAGGTTGATGTTACACTGGGGCGTTTTCCTGATTTCGCCTATTTTTCGTCAATGGCGAATGAAAAAGATGAAATGTGAGGGCGTTTTGGCAAAAAAATCTTACTTTTGCAATTTAATCTATAAATTCATGCAATCATGATTGACATTAAGTTTTTAGTCAAGAATCCTGACATCGTCAGAGAAAACATCAAGAAAAAATTCCAAGACAGCAAGTTGCCTTTGGTTGACCAGGCAATTGCTTTATATCAGCAATATTGTGATTGTCAGCAGCGTGCTGACGATCTGCGCTCGCAGCGCAACTCCATTTCAAAGGAAATAGGAATCCTCTTTAAAAACAAGGAGGTTGAAAAGGCCAACGAATTAAAGAAAGTCGTTGAAGCCAACGCTCAGGAACTGGAAAATCTCGCCAAGCAGCAGACTTCCCTCATGGACGAATTGACCAAGGTGATGTATGCCATCCCGAACATCATCGCTCCATCGGTGCCAATTGGTCCTGATGACACGCATAATGTTGAGATTGAGAAGTTTGGAGACCCAGTCGTTCCTGATTTCGAAGTACCTTATCATGCCGACATCATGGCTAAGTTCAATGGCCTTGATTTGGATGCCGCTCACCGTGTGGCTGGTAATGGCTTCTATTATCTGATGGGCGACATTGCTCGTCTTCATTCAGCCGTCATTACCTACGCCCGCGACTTCATGATTGAAAGAGGTTTCACCTATTGCATTCCTCCTTTCATGGTCAGAAGCGAAATCGTTTCAGGCGTGATGAGTTTCGCCGAAATGGATGCCATGATGTATAAGATTGAAGGCGAAGACCTTTATCTGATTGGCACCAGCGAACACTCCATGATTGGCAAGTTCATCGACCAGATGATTCCTGAAGACAAGCTCCCGTTGACCATGACGAGTTATTCACCTTGCTTCAGAAAGGAAAAGGGTGCTCATGGCATTGAGGAACGCGGCGTTTACCGTATCCACCAGTTCGAAAAGCAGGAAATGGTCGTCATCTGCAAGGAAGAGGAATCGGAAATGTGGTACGAAAAGATGTGGCGCAATACCGTTGAATTGTTCCGCTCTATGGATATTCCGGTTCGTACTTTAGAATGCTGCTCTGGCGATTTGGCCGACTTAAAGGTCAAGTCGTTGGATGTTGAGGCTTGGTCGCCGCGCCAGAAGAAGTATTTCGAAGTGGGCAGTTGTTCCTATCTCGGTGATGCTCAGGCCCGTCGTCTGAAGATTAGGATTAAGAGTAAAAACGGAAACTATTTCGCACACACCTTGAACAATACCGTTGTGGCTCCTCCGCGCATGTTGATTGCCTTCTTGGAGAATAATCTCCGCGCTGACGGTTCAGTTGCTATCCCTGAAGCCTTGAGACCTTATATGGGAGGAAAGACGGAAATCAGATGAATGGTAATGGGGTGAAGGGGTATTGGTTTTCAGTTATCAGTTATCGGTTATCAGTTTATAGTTTTCGATAGTTCAAAATTGTTCAAATCTTTAAATCCTTAAATCTTAAATCTTTAAATCTCTCCCCATAGTCTAATAGTCCCAAAGTCCAATTGTCAAACAGTCTAAAAGTCAAACAGTCTAATTGTCCACAAGTCCAAAAAATCAGAAAAATGGATCTTTCAATAGTCATACCTTTATTAAATGAAGCGGAGTCGCTGCCTGAGTTGGAGGCATGGATTCGTCGTGTCGTGGAAAAGGAAGGTTATTCCTACGAAATAGTTTTCGTTGATGATGGTTCAACCGACAATTCATGGCACATCATTCAGGAACTTTCGAAGCAGAATCCGAATGTGAAGGCAATCCGATTCCGCAAGAATTACGGCAAGTCGCCGGCTTTGAACGAAGGTTTCAAACTCGTCCAAGGCGATGTGGTCATCACGATGGATGCCGATTTGCAGGATAGCCCTGACGAAATCCCTGAACTCTACAAGATGATTAAAAAAGACGGTTATGATTTGGTATCAGGCTGGAAGAAAGTCCGTTACGATTCCAAGTTGATGAAAAACATCCCTTCCAAGCTGTTCAATTGGACGACAAGGAAAATGTCGGGAATCAAATTGCATGATTTCAATTGCGGCTTGAAGGCCTATCGTTTGGATTTGGTGAAAAGCCTTCAGATTTATGGCGAGATGCACCGTTACATTCCTGTCATCGCCAAGATGAATGGCTTCGGCAATATTGGGGAGAAGGTCGTGCATCATCAAAAGCGCAAATATGGCACAAGCAAGTTCGGCATGAGCCGTTTCGTGCGTGGCTATCTGGATTTGTTGACCATCAATTTCATCTCCAAGTTCAGCAACCGCCCAATGCATTTTTTCGGGCTTTGGGGCTCGTTGACTTTCCTCATCGGTTTTGTCATCGCCCTGTATCTGGCTTGTTCGCGCATTTTCGCCCACGTCTATCACATGACCGACCGACCGTTGTTCTATTTTTGCCTCTTGGCTATGGTGATTGGCGTTCAGCTGTTCTCCACAGGTTTTCTGGCAGAAATGATTACCTCGACGCAACGCGAAAAACGTGTGTATTCCATTTCGGAACGTATCAATGAATAAAATGTAGAGGCGCGATTTTGAGTTGGGTTAATGGTGACGAGTGAAAACTGATAACCGAAAATTAAGAATGAATCAACACCAATACGAATAGCAAGTTATAAGGTTGGAATCTAATAATTTACACTATGAAAAGAGGTTTTGGAAGTGACAACCATTCAGGCATTTGCCCAGAGGTCTTGGAAGCCATCGCCCGCGTCAACCAAGAACATGCCTTGGCTTACGGTGATGACGAATATTGCGCTGCTGCCGAGAAGCGTTTCAAACAATATTTCGGCGAACAGGCCAATGTCTATTTCGCATTTAACGGGACTGGGTGCAACACGCTTTGCATCGATGCAATGACGCGCTCGCACCATGCCGTGGTGTGTGCCGAGACTGCTCATATCAATGTTGATGAATGTGGCGCGCCTTCGCGAATCGTGGGCTGCCGTCTGCTGACGGTGCCGACACCAGATGGCAAACTGACGCCTGAGTTGGTGAAAACCCAATTGCACGGCTTTGGCTTTGAGCATCATAGCCAGCCGAAAGTGATTTCTATCACGCAACCTACCGAATTGGGCACGCTTTACACGATAGATGAAATCAAGGCCTTGGTTGCTTTGGCGCATGAATACGGCATGTATGTCCATGTTGACGGAGCCCGTTTGGGCAATGCTGCCGTTGCCTTGAACTGCACTTTCCGTGAAATGACGACCGATCTTGGCGTTGATGCCGTTTCGTTTGGCGGCACTAAAAACGGCCTGATGATGGGGGAGGCGGTCGTGTTGCTCAACCCTGAACTTGCCGATGGTTTCAAATACCGCCGCAAGCAAGCCATGCAGCTGTGCTCGAAGATGCGTTTCATCGCTGCACAGTTCGATGCGTATTTTGAAAACGACTTATGGCGCCGCAATGCCGAACATTCCAACCGGATGGCGCAGCTTTTATATAATAGTGTGAAAGACATTCCGGGCGTCAAGGTGATGTATCCCGTTCAGGCCAATGGCGTGTTTGCACAATTGCCGCGCAAGGTATGGAAGGAATTGCAGAACCATTATTTCTTCTACGATTGGGACGAAGATGCCGATGTGGTGCGTTGGATGTGTGCTTTCGACACGACCGAACAGGATATTTTGGATTTCGTTACAGTGCTCAAACAACTGATGGCGGAGAACTAAAGCAAACCAGTCATGTAGACGGGCACCATCAAGGTTGTGTCGTCTTGGCGGAAGTCTTTCGTGTAGATGAGGTAGCGTGTCGAAATGTGTTTTGAGAATCGCTCGCAGAACTTGTCTAAAGACTTGTGTGTGTTGTAACCTGCTGATTTTACCTCAATTGGACAAATCTTGTTGGAACGCGACAGGATGAAATCGACCTCATAGCGATGGTTCTGTTCATCGCAGAAAGTGTGATAGCAAAGCCGATTGCCGGCAGCAACCAGCATTTGGGCAACCACGTTTTCGTAAACATAACCTAAGTTTGCATCGAGTTTGTCGCTGATTAGCTTCTGGTAAATGACGTTATCAGTGAATTGCTTGTCCCAAAATGCCAAGGTGACAAACAGACCTGTGTCGCACAAATAAAGTTTGTAAGTGCTTCTGTCATATGACAATTCAAATCCAACTTGCGGGTCATCAAGGTGATAGGCAGGATTGACCGTCATGCTGTCTTGCATAATGTACACCAAATCCAAGGCTTTTGCCTGTTTCACGTTCTCAATCACCGTGCTCATCTGAAAACGTGATGCGTTTTTGTGCAGTTCGGAAGGAATGGAAAGGAAGACGGATTTTGCCTTATCGGTCTTGTCGATTTTATGGAAATCGTTGGCATACAGACGGATAATTCCTCTTTTCACTTTGTCCACTCTGCCTAAATCATGCGTTTCAAGATATTCGTTTACGGCTTGTGGCATTCCGCCAATGAGCATGTAAAGGCGGAAATCGAACATGAGTTTTCGGTTGATGCCATCGGTCAACGATATTCTTTTGCTGAAAGTCTCTCTCAGTATGTCAAGAGTTTCATGGTCACCTAAGGCCCAGCGAAATTCTTCATAATCAAGCGGATAAAGACTAATCGCTTCTTCCTCGCTAGGTATGATGATGCTTTCGACGTTTTGCTGGATGCTAATCAAGGAGCCTGTTTCGATATAGTCGTAGCGTCCATCGGCGACAAGATGCTTGATGGCTTCCCTTGCTTTCGGCACTTTTTGGACTTCGTCGAAAACGATGACTGATTCACGCTTATATAACGTCACTTGGCATGCCAGTTTCAGTTTCATAAAGAACATGTCCATATTCGAGTAATCATCGAACAGTTTGACGACTTCCGGGTTCGGATTCGAAAAGTCGATGACAAGATGCGACTTGTATTCGTTTTGGGCGAATTGCCGTGCCAATGTTGACTTGCCGACGCGCCTTGCGCCTTCAATCAGTAAGGCGGTCTTTCCTTGCTCTTCCTTCTTCCATTGAAGCATTCTGTCGTACAGTTTGCGCTTGAAAATATGTTCTGACATGGCTTGATTTTTTATAACGATGCAAATATAGATAAAAATTATTGATTGACAATGTTTTTTGAAAAAAAAATACCGCTGATAGCAAATTTCAAATTGCTAAAAATGCCGATGAGAGCAAATTTCAAATTGCCAAAAATGCCGCTGAGAGCAAATTTCAGTTGAGGAAAAATTTACTTGATATTTCATTGATACGTGTTTTTTCCCTAAGTTTGCGGTGCCGTTTTTAAGCAAACAAATTCTATAACATAAACCTAATCAAATGAAAAAGCTAATGATTTGTATCGGATTGGCTGGGACGCTTGCCGCTTGCGCGCCTCAGCAGACTGCCGACGAAGCTCAGGCTCAGCCGCAGGAACAGGAATTCAAGTTCCTCGTCGATGAGTTCGCCGACTTGAAAGTCATGCGTTATCAGATTCCTGAATGGGATCAGCTGACGCTGCAACAGAAGGCTTACGTCTATTATTTGGGCGAAGCCGCCAAATGTGGCCGCGACATCCTCGCCGACCAGAATTTCAAGTACAACCTGACGGTGCGCAAGACCATCGAGGCTGTCATCGAATCCTATCAAGGCGACCGTGAATGTGCTGATTTCCAGAATTTCATGGTCTATGCAAAGCGCGTTTTCTTCAGCAACGGCATCCATCACCATTATGCTGAAGACAAGTTCTTCCCTGAAGTCTCCGAGGCTTATTTCGCTGACTTGGTGAGAGGTTGCGATGCTACCTTGCTGCCTTTGAACGAAGGTGAAAGCATTGATGATTTCATCACTTTTCTGACCCCTGTCGTCTTCGACCGCGAACTTTACAAGATTCGTCGCAGCAGCGAAGAAGACATCATCGCCAATTCAGCTGTCAACTTCTACGATGGCGACATCACCAAGGCCGAAGTGGAAGATTTCTACGGCAAGATGCGCAAGCCTAACGATGAAACGCCGATTTCCTACGGCTTGAATTCCAAACTCGTCAAGAAAGACGGTCAAATCTATGAAGATGTCTACAAGGCCGACGGTTTGTATGGCGATGCCATCAATGCCATCATTGACTGGCTGCAAAAGGCTAACGAAGTCGCCGAAAACGACATTCAGCGCGATTACACGCAGAAACTGATTGACTATTACACGACTGGCGACCTGAAGACTTGGGACGAATACAACATTGCCTGGGTCCAGGATTCACTTTCGACCATCGATTTTGTCAATGGTTTCATCGAAGACTACGGCGACCCGATGGGCATGAAGGCTACTTGGGAAGCCATTGTCGATTACAAGGATGTGGAAGCTACGGCCATCTCCAATATTATCAGCGAAAACGCACAGTGGTTCGAAGACAATTCGCCTGTCGATGAACGCTTTAAGAAGAAGGAATGTAAGGGTGTTTCGGCAAAAAGCATCATCGTCACCACATTGGCTGGCGATTGCTTCCCGGCACCTCCGATTGGCATCAACCTGCCTAATGCCGACTGGATCCGCAAGGATTACGGTTCAAAGTCGGTTACAATTTCCAACCTGATGGTGGCTTACGACAAGGCTGCTGACGAAAGTCCACGCAGCGCCTTGGCTGAGTTTGCTTATTCGCAGGATGAAATCGACCTCTGCAAGAAATTCGGTTCGGAATCTGATGTGATTCACACCAACCTCCACGAATGTCTCGGTCATGGTTCAGGTCAACTGCTGCCTGGCGTTCAGCCTGGTGCCTTGAAGGAATTCAGTTCCACTTTGGAAGAAGCCCGCGCCGACTTGTTTGGTCTTTACTATTGCGCTGATCCTAAGATGGTTGAATTGGGCATTTTGTCGGATCCGGAAGCCTACAAAGCTGAATTTGCCGGTTACATCCGCAATGGCTTGATGACACAGTTGGCCCGCGTTGAACTGGGCAAGGATGTCACCGAATCGCACATGCAGAACCGCAAGCTCATTTCCGAATGGTGCTACGAACACGGCATGGAAGCCAAAGTGATTGAAAAGATAGTCGAAAACGGCAAGACTTATTTCGTCATCAACGATTACGAGGCTTTGCGCAACCTGTTTGGCGAATTGCTCGCCGAAGTGCAGCGCATCAAGAGCGAAGGCGACTACGAAGCTGGCAAGGCTTTGGTCGAAAAATATGCCGTCAAGGTTGACCCTGTGCTTCATAAGGAAGTGAAGGAACGCTACGATGCCCTCGGCCTGAGACCTTACGGCGGTTTCATCAATCCAGAAATCGTTCCTGTGGTTGAAAACGGCGAAACCGTTGACTACAAGATTGAATATCCCGATGATTTCGTTGGTCAACACATGAATTACGGAAAGAATTACAGTTTCCTGAAGGCAAGACATTGATTGCTTGCATTTTAGAAAAATCGGCTGTGCGGGTTATCTGTGCAGCCGATTTTTATTTCCCCATCAGTTTCCTCATTTCATCCTTTGCCCAAATCCAATCTTCCTTGTTGGGAATCAAATCAACGAGGTGCGCCGAACTTTGCTTGCGGAAAATGAGCCAATGGTAGGTGAAAGTCGCGGCAAATGTAATGGAAAAGGCTATTGCCGCACCATTGATGCCAAGTGGTTTTACCAAAAGCAAAGTGCTTGGAATGGTGAAGCAAAGTCCTGTGATTGAAGCATATAAATTATATTTCGGCTGTCCTGTTCCTGAAAAATAATGCGTCAGGATGGTATGGGCAGCCAAAAAGATGATTCCAGGTGACAGACAAAGCATAACTTGCTTTATTTCAGCAAATTCACTCGACAAAATCCATTCGTAAAATGTGGTTGGCAACAAGAGAATGATAGCCAAGGCCAAGAATGTGAACAAGACCGCAATCTTGATGAATCGTAAGGTAAGTTGAATGGCTTCTCTGCGCTCCGTCATATTGCTCAAGGCCGAAAACTGCACCAAGGCGAGACTGTTTCCGATAATCTTCACACCTTCAGCGATTTGCGTTCCAGAAGAAAACACACCTACTTTGTCGTCGCCTTGATGTTGCTTGAGCATCGACATACTCAACCTTTTGTTTAATATTGTGACCAAAGCTGAAAGCTGAATGACGACGCCATAGTTAAACATCTCTTTTACAGTGCTTTTGACGGAGTTGAAACCTTCATTTTTCACCATGGGAAGCATGAAGCAGAACCCGACGAGGGCGGCGACAGAATAACCGCATAGCAAGGAATAGATAAATGCGTGAGCATCAGTAAGATGAAAAACAAAAAGCAACAGACACATCACGAAGATTTGAGTCAGGATTTGGATAGAAAACACCCAATTATACAGATTGACTTTTTCTTTGCCCAAAAAGATGTTGAGATTGAAGCCATGAAAACTGTAAACCAAGACCATCAGCAAAATAATCTTGGCGTAGCCATCTGGCACCATAGTACAGAAAGTTTTTGGGAAAAAGGAAAGAAGCCAAAACGTGATGGCATAGAACAAAACCATTATGATAATCCATGAATAGGAAACCAACATCAATGTGGAAAGTTTTTTCCGTGGCGTGAAATAGACCAGACCGCTGCCTGCAATAAGTTCAATGCCAATGAGGAGGAAGGAAACATCGAGGACAACCATATAACCGATGCCCCACTCGGCGGCACCTAAAATCTTGGCACCAAGCATCATATTGGCCAAGCCAATCAGAAGGTTCAGTATTCGTGTTGCACCAGTCCCTAATATCTTCTTGAACATAGAAGTAGCATCCTAAATTTGTTGACAAAAATACAATTCTTTTCTTTTCCTCGCGTTATTTGAAAGTCAAAACGCTGAAAACGGAAGAATTTTGTTTGTCAATTCGGCAAAGTGTCTTATCTTTGACAGATTTTTTTGAGTATGAAGTTATCTATCGTCATCGTAAATTATAACGTAGAGTATTTTTTGGAACAATGCCTTTATTCAGTGCGTCTTGCATTGCAAGGCATTGAAAGTGAGGTTTTTGTCGTCGACAACAATTCTGTTGACGGCTCGTTGAAGATGCTGGCGCAGAAATTTCCCGAAGTGAAGGTTATCGCCAATAAGGAAAATGTTGGTTTCAGTCGCGCTAACAATCAGGCTATCAGGATTTCGACTGGTGAATATGTGTTGCTTTTGAATCCCGATACTGTAGTCGAAAACGACACTTTCAGCAAGTGCCTCGCTTTCATGGATGCACATCCCGATGCGGGCGGTTTAGGCGTGAAGATGGTGGACGGCAAGGGGCAGTTTTTGCCCGAATCGAAACGCGGCCTGCCTACACCTATGACAGCTTTTTATAAGATGTTTGGCCTAACCAAGTTGTTTCCCCATTCCAAACGTTTTGCGCATTATTACATGGGGCATTTGTCGAATGACGAGACGAATGAGGTTGAGATACTTGCGGGTGCTTTCATGCTGATGCGGCGTGAAACTTTGGACAAGGTCGGGCTTTTGGACGAAACTTTTTTCATGTATGGCGAAGACATTGATTTGTCATATCGCATCACTTTGGGCGGTTACAAGAATTACTATTTCCCCGAAACCCGAATCATTCATTATAAAGGCGAAAGCACCAAGAAAACGAGCGTCAACTATGTCTTTGTGTTTTACAAGGCCATGGAGATTTTCGCCAAGAAACACTTTGGACAAAAGCGAGCTTCAACTTTCTCATTTTTAATCAATTTAGCCATTTATTTTAAAGCATTCCTTGCACTGGTTTCTCAATTCTTCCACAAAGCATTCATGCCGGTTATCGATACCATTCTGGGTTATGGAGGCTTGGCTGCCATCAGTTATTTTTGGGGTAGAATGACAGTGTATAGTGGTGCAGGCAATTACCCAACAGTGTTGTTTGCAGCAGTCCTGCCTGTCTACATCTTGATTTGGCTTTTATGTTCCTATTTCTGTGGCGGTTACGACAAGCCCTACGGCTATGGAAAGAGTGTTTTCGGTGTCGCCATAGGCAGTGTTTTGATTTTGGTGCTATACGCCTTGTTGCCTGAAAGTCTGCGTTTTTCGCGTGCCTTGATATTGTTTGGCACTATTTGGCTTGCCTTGGAGATGTGCTTGACACGGTGTGTCGGTTATCTTTCTGGAAATGAAGCCTTTCAACTGAAGAAAAACCAGAAAAAACGGTTTCTGCTCATCGGTAGCGAAGCGGAAGTGCAAAGAGTTGAAAATCTGTTGGATAGCACATCTATTAAGCCTGATTTCGTTGGTCGTGTGTTTTCGGATGCCGAAAGCGATGTGCCAGAAGGTTTCATTGGGAATATAAGTCAAGTACCCGACATCATTACGATTTACAGAATTTCGGAGGTGATTTTCTGCTCAAAAGACGTGCCGCATCAAGTCATCATCGATAAGATGGTGGAGTGGCATGCAACCAATGTGGATTATAAGATTGCACCCGAAGATAGTCTTTCAATCATCGGCAGCAACAGCATCAATACTCGCGGTGATCTTTATACCGTTGATATTAAGGCAATTGACACCAACACCAACCGCCGCAACAAACGCTTGTTTGACGTGTTAGTGAGTTGTTTTAGCATTTTGTTTTGGTTGCCTTTGGCTCTGTTGGTCAAGCATCCTGTGCGTTTCCTGAAAAATGCCGTGTTGGTACTGTTTGGCCGTTGTACATGGGTCGGCTATTGCCCTATTGATGACGATGCGCTGAAACTGCCGAAAATCAGACGCGGCATTTTCAATCCGGCTTCCTATCTTGATCCTGATGTTTTAGAGGACAGTCCTTTTGTCAATCAGCTTAATCTTGTTTATGCCCGCGATTACACGGTTTGGAAGGACGCTGAAATTTTCTTCAAGTCGTTCACAGAGAGATAAGCGAGAATAAAAAAATAACCTGTAACAGAAATAGCTGTTTATTTGCTTCGCTAAACGCAAATTATCGTGAATGGATCATAAATTGACAAAATCATAATTACATGTATATCAGCTAAATTCTCATAAATTTATGAATAATATGTGACGACTTGCGTTGGACAAGAAAATAATTGCTAACATTGAAATGTGTTACAACTTATTTTTTTAGTGTCACTTACCGAATCACTTCCACCTTTCGGACTGCCCTACCCTTTTCCGCGACAACTTCTACATAATACAAGGCTGAAGGTAACATTTCTGTGTTAAGCATAAGTTTATCCGTCGACAAATCCATATATTTTTGGCAAATCTGTCCAAACATATTGCAAACGGAAACCTGACGGATACCTTCCGCTTCAACAACAAGTTGCCCATGTGCCGGATTCGGATAAAGCCTTACAGACATTGTTCCTATTTCATCAACACCATAGAATGAACATACCAGCCAATATTTGCTTTCCACCCCATCAGGAGCACATCTATTGTAGGCCTTGGCTTGCAGCCAAACAGTATCCGTTGTATAGTAATGCACAGAAACGGCACAAGATTTTCCATCGTCTGAAGGAGTCAATTTCCAACCTATTGGACTCTCAAAACTCCACACAATGCTATAGAAATCTTCATTTTCAGTAGCATTCTCAACATAATAGGTATATTCATTGACTTGAAATTCAGATGCCGGGATAACCCAATGCGTGATTCCAGCAGTTGCAGACCTGATTTCAGTCAATTCTGGCGTATATCCAAGTGACAGGTTCAAAATCAATGTACTATCGCAACCCAACACGTTGTGCAGATGAACTTCGTACGTGCCGCTTTCGTAATACGTCGAATCCTGCCATTCATAAAAATCGCACTCATCATCAATATCAAAGACATTTGGCTCCGAATCGGCTCCCGCAATCAGATTCAGATTGAAGGTGACAAAACAATCGCCAACGCTAACATCTTGAGAATAAAACCCTTCTTCGTTCAAATAGCCCAAATCATAGCCATGACTTTGCCAATGATAAGGCAGTTCGCAAGTCGCGTCTTCTTCATCAAACGTTTCACTTTGTACGATGGTCAGGTTCAGCCGCACCAAGCTGTCGCAACCATGAGGGCCTACATAATAATGCGAATAAATGCCCGATTGCGTATAAACCGAGTCGCACCAAGGACTTTGGAACTCATTGCAGCCCAATGTGTCGATGGTGATTTGCGAAGCCTGATAAACCGTCAAATCAAGATAATAAATTCGGTCACACTCATCGCCTTGACCTTCAACAACGACTGTGTCACAGCATGACTGCTCATAATGATAAATCTCGCCTTCAACATCCCAATCGTATGAATAACAGACTTTTGGTGTATCAAAATGTTCAGATGCCGAACCCATGGTAAGATGCAAAGTGACTATGCTGTCGCACCCCAACTGCGTCTGAATGGTATCGAAATAATCGCCGGAACTCTGACATTCCATGCCATGCCAGAAAAACGGCTCGCAAACCGAAGCAACGGTATCGGAAAACACTGTTTCTGCTATCGTAAGATGCAAGATGTAAACGCTATCGCATCCATGCTGCCCGACTCCAGGAACCGTAACCATATAATCATCCGTTTCCGTATAAGTGTTTCCGTGCCAATGGAATTCCCCGCACGACACATGGGTTTCTTCTTTCAACTGCTGTCCGTAAACCGTGACATTCGCCGTCGCCTCCGCCGATTGGCCACTGCAAGTTATCCGGTAACGGAAAGAATCAGTTCCTGAGAAACCATTGTTTGGCGTATAGCGCATGATGTTGCTTGCGTATGTTGCCGAACCATTAGCGGGCTGCTGTATAATGCTGCACGACAAATTGTTACAACTTTGCAAGACATGGTCATTATCGAGAAAATCAATGGTGACGGGTTCTTCGTAACACGTTGAGACATTATCGTTTCCGGCACTCATGGCATCCACGGTAACGGTGCTATGCGCTTCGCTGTCGTAGACCAATTGGCAGAAAGAAATATCATCGAGACCGAAATCGTTTCCACCGCCCGTAGTGTTCTGGTTCAAGATGGTGATGGTGGCCGAAGTCGAATTGCCGCTGTTCCATATCTGATAGAACTGAATCCAGATATTTGTGTTCGTCGGTGCCGAAAACACACGGCCAATCTGCTGCCCATTGATGCCGAACTGCAATTGAGCCTCAGCGCCCGCACAAACCGAGCAGACGTATGTGGAAAAAGCGTAATTCGTGTTTGGTTGCACCGATACGGTTTCCGTCCAGACATTAGTGCCCGGCATTGTCGCGCCATTGATAATCATGAAATTACCCGAACCGCCATGCCCGTGGCCAGTGAAACTTTCATGATGCCAGCTTGCATCGCTGTCAACATAATAGGTTCCCTCGCCATAGAGGTCAGAATTGTATTGATACGATGAAGTGAAGCCCGTGTTGCCTTGCTCGAAATCGCCATTCGTAACGCGCTCTGGGCCAGGCTCAAAGCCCGTGCAGGTATAAGTTGTCGTAACACTGGGCGATGCAACCGTTGTTGGGCCAATTGTCGTACTCAAGCCTGTCGCAGGCGACCATTGGAAAAACGTTGCGCCCGTTGCATTCAAAGTCACCGATTCGCCCGGCTGAATGACAGGATTTACAGGCGTAATGACAACACTACGGTAGCCATTCTCTTGGGCAAAGCCAAATGCCACGGAGAAAAGCAACAAAACGGCTATAAAGATTCTCTTTTCCATGATTTTCAGATTTTTGGGACAAAAATAAGAAAATTGTATTATTCAAGCAAAATGCAACCGAAAAATCGTTGCTTTATTGCGGCAACACCTTTCCATTCAGCACTGCTTCGCGAAGCACATCGCCTTCATAGCGTAATTTCAAGGAGAAAAACGGCACTTTTTCATCAATCAAGCGCAGGAAAATCTTGTCGCCTTCCCATGACGGCAGTTCCAAAAGACGCTGTTTTTCAATCCATTCCAAGTCGCCTTCATTACATTCAATCTGTTCGCCCGTCCAATCGGTGCAGACAAAAATGTGCATCTGTTCGGCAGGCCAAATGTCGGAAACGAAAGTCACGATGCCGCAATAGCGCCATTCGGTGACAGTGAAACCCGTTTCTTCGCGGATTTCGCGCAACATGCAATCTTCAGGGCTTTCACCTTCCTCGAACTTTCCTCCTACCCCAATCCACTTGTCGTGGTTTTCATCATTTTGTTTTTTCGTGCGGTGCAGCATCAGGTATTGGCTGCCGCGTTCAAGGTAACATTGTGTGGTCTGTTTCATTTCAATTAAGGTCTTAAAAATTCAAAATAGTTTTCAGGCGTTACGACAACAGATTGATTTACAGCATAATTATTCAAAAACGAATCAGGAAATTTCGTCTTCGACTTATTCGGATTCCATTTCATCTCGAAAATCGAAAACGCTCCGTCTTTTTCCTCAACGTAATCGATTTCCTGCTGTTGCGTCGTGCGCCAGAAATAGGTCAAGCATCGATAATCGGAATAATGATTCCGTTTCAACCGCTCGCTGATGAAGAAATTCTCCCACAAAGCGCCCATATCCTGACGCAATCCGACTGGCGCAAAACTCTGAATGACTGCGTTTCGCACACCGTTATCCCAGAAATAAAACTTTTTCGCCTTTTTCAACTCGTTGCGCATATTTCGGCTCAAGCCCTCCATGCGGAAAACGATGAAACATTTCTCTAGCAAATCGATGTATTTCTCAACCGTCTTGTTATCGGTGCCCACTGTCTGCGCCAGCTCATTAAACGAGACTTCTCTCCCCACCTGAAACGCCAAAGCCTTGACAATCTTGTTGATTAAGGTCGGGCGACGCAAACCATCCAAAGTCAGCAAATCCTTATACAGATAGCTGTTTATCAAGTCCAAAATGATGTTTTCCGCCTCTTCAGGATGGTTAATCACCTCTGGATACGAGCCATAAATCAGCCTTTGCTCCAAGGTTTGCTTTATGAAAAGATAGCCCTTGTCATCGTAAAGCTCCGAAATAGAAATCGGATACAGATGATACTCGTATTTGCGTCCCGTCAAAGGCTCATTCAGCAGGTTTTGCAGGTCAAACGACGACGAACCCGTCACAAGAATCTGAACATCAGGAAAATTATCGACCATGCGCTTCAAGGTCAGGCCTATGTCGGGCACTTGCTGGGCTTCGTCAATCAAAATCACTTTGTTATTTCCAATCAGCAGGCGCAAATCCTCGGAATTCGGTTTGTCCAGCATCTCTTTCATCTCCGGCTCATCGCAATTCAACGACAAAACGGGAACATTCATGTTGCCGACCAAATGTTTCATCAAGGTGCTTTTTCCCACTTGCCGTGCGCCGATGAGAATAATCACCTTGCCTTTGAACATTCTTTCCTCAATGACTTTTTGCAATTGCCTTATAACCATACTTATCCATATTATTTCGGCTGCAAAGATAAGCATTATTTTTATGCTAATCCCAAAATTTGCCTAATTTTTGGGATTACAATCCCAAATTTAAGCTAATTTTTAGGATTACAATCCTAAAATTCATCTTATTTTTGGGATTAGCTTTTTTTTACGAAGAATAATAACAAACAAAGGCGGCCTTACGAGCCGCCTTTGTTGAATTAAGTCGTGATGACAAATTAGATGATGCCTTGAGCCATCATAGCCTTAGCAACGCGCATGAAACCGGCGATGTTAGCACCCTTGACGTAGTTGATGCTACCGTCAGCTTGCTTACCGTATTCAACGCACATGTCATAAATGTCGTTCATGATCTTGTGGAGCTTCTGGTCAACTTCAGGAGCAGTCCAGTTGATGTGAGCAGCATTCTGGCAGATTTCGAGGCCAGAGGTAGCAACGCCACCAGCGTTGACAGCCTTACCTGGAGCGAAAGGAATACCAGCGTTCTGGATGTAAGCGATAGCTGCTGGCTGGCAACCCATGTTGGAGATTTCAGCAACATACTGAACACCGTTAGCAACCAATTCCTTAGCATCGTCTTCGTTCAGTTCGTTCTGGAATGCTGATGGGCAAGCGATGTCGCACTTCACCATCCAAGCCTTCTTACCAGGAGTGAAGATGGCCTTGCCTGGGAACTTGGTAGCCATGTCTTCAACCTTGTTACGACGTGAGTCACGCATGACCAGCATATAGTCGATCATTTCCTTGTTGATGCCTTCTGGGAGTTCGCAAACGCCGTCTGGGCCTGACAGAGCGACGACCTTAGCGCCGAGTTCTGTAGCCTTTGTAGCAGCACCCCAAGCCACGTTACCGAAGCCTGACAGAGCGACTCTCTTGCCTTCCATTGTTTCACCCTTCTGGTGAACCATGCGGTCGACATAGTACATAGCACCGAAACCGGTAGCTTCAGGACGGATCAAAGAACCACCCCAGCCATAGCTCTTACCAGTCAGAGCACCTGTGCTGTGTTCACGAGCGAGCTTCTTGTAAGCGCCATAGAGGTAACCGATTTCACGGCCGCCAACGCCGACGTCACCAGCTGGTGAATCTTGGTCAGCGCCGATGTTGCGCCACAATTCATACATGAAAGCCTGGCAGAAACGCATGATTTCAGCATCTGATTTGCCTGTTGGGTCGAAATCAGCACCGCCCTTACCACCACCGAGTGGGAGGTTGGACAGTGAGTTCTTGAAGATGTGTTCGAAGCCCAAGAACTTCAGCATTGAAACGTTAACTGCTGGGTGGAAACGGAGGCCGCCTTTGTAAGCGCCAAGAGCTGCGTTGTACTGAACACGGTAGCCGAGGTTAACCTGGACTTCACCTTTATCGTCAACCCATGTAACACGGAATGTGAAGATGCGATCTGGTTCAACGAGACGTTCAACGATCTTAGCAGCTTCAAATTCTGGATGCTGGTTGTAGACTTCTTCGATTGATTCGAGCACTTCGCGTACTGATTGCAGATACTCATTTTCGCCTGGATGTTTCTTTTCCAGGGCGACCATAATGTCATTTACTTTCATTTTATTTGTTTAATTTTAAAAGGTTTATGTGTTTACTTTTATAAGTTAAATGCTTTCTAACGCTAACTTTTCAGTTATTTCGCTGCAAAGGTAGTATTTTTAATTTTACAAACGAAATTTACTTGAAATTATTTTACTCTCCACCATGAAATGTGGTTTCCACTTCCTCGCCATATTCATAAACCGTGGTTTTTGCCACCGTTCCATCGGGATTATAATAAGTCTCCAAACCATGTTTCTGATTAGCCACATAATTGGTTACCAAACATTTATAGCCCGACATTTCATAACCAATCTGTTGGCCGGTACCCATCACGTAATTTGCCGTTGATGCCAACGCGCCATCAGAATAAAACATCATCCATGAGCCATCCATCATGCCATCGACAAACTGACCTTCGGTAAAAACCTGTCCGTTTTCGTACCATTTCACGATTGGGCCATTCAGTTTACCATCGGAATAATGTTCCTCGGAGGCCAAAATGCCCTTCAGGGAATAGGAATGGTAAATGCTGTCGAGTTCGCCATCCTTGTAGAAACCATCTTCCATGATGTTGCCGTTCTCGTACCAGCGCGTCATCTTTCCGTTCATTTTATTATTCTGATAATCAACCTGAAACTGCTTACGGCCATTTTCATAATACCATGTGCAGGTGCCATTCAGCACATCGCCTTCATAACTGAGTTCCGACTTCAGGTTGCCGTTATCCCAATACGACTTGCGTGTTCCGTCGTCACACGACGACAGAAACAGGACAACTAAAGCAAATAGAAAAAATGTTTTTTTCATAATAAATCGAATCATTTTCCTGTCTCTGAAAGATTGATAGGTTTCAGTTCAACATTTTCATTATCATATTGATAAACGCTCCATTGATAGTTTTCCAGACCATTGTCAGAAGCAGTTTTCACGAAACGGAATGAATTTGACAGCAAAGGCATTTCGAAATTCAGCAGACAATCCTTCGGTTCGTGACCGTAACGCATCATGGCATTCATGAAATACCAGGCCACATCGAAACCCGAGAAAGCGTAATCGGTTGGCTCACAGGAATATTTCCTTCTGAACTGAAGCACAAATCGCTTTGCCTCATTGCTGTTGTAATCGACAAAATCATCGCTGAAATAAATGGCATTCATTTTCAGCAGATTCTCGACAAGCAGTTTGTCCAAATCCGACCAGTCGGGCATGGCAACCAAAGTAATTGGATGAGTTTCAGCCGTCTTATTCAGCTTGTTAAGTATTTGAGTAGCAAAAACATTATCCGTACCGTATGCAATCACAAGATTATTCCGCACTTCGGAAAGGCTTTTGGTGAAAGCGCTCATATCTCCAGAATTATAAACATACCGGCCGACCGAATTTTCAACCCGCACATTGTCTATTGCACCGTTTTTCAAGTCCTTAGTCGCGTATATTTGACCTTCCACTTCAATTGTCGAAGGCAATTTGTTTCCCAATTCCAAACGGCGACCTTCATTTTGGGCATAACGCATGAAATCGTCAGTCGTGAGCACCACTTCCGAATTGATGGCCAAATTCAGCAGACGTTCCATCTCATCCAAATAGGCAGATGTGCCTTCCGAAATACTGCTTTGGCTGATAATCGACACGTTGGAATCGCCAAAATACTGATTGACAAGACTTGCCAGCTGCGACAACTGACCAGCTGCGTTTGGTTTCAGTTTCACAACGTAAGGATTGCCTTCAACAATATTTTCACGAGTCGACAAAGGATTAACAATGAGTGTTTTATGTTCCTTCGCATATTCCTGAACCACGCCGAATGACTTGCTGAAAAACGGTCCGACAATCAAATCGACCGGACTTTTTTCCAACTGACTGACAGCATTTTGAGCCGTGCCTATGTTTTCAGTCACATCAATCACCGTCAAATCCAAACGCAATCCGTAATGTTTTGTCAGCGAATCAATTGCAATCATAAAGCCTTCGTAAAACTGTAGGAACGACAACGGCCGTGCCTTGCGTGATTTCACTAAGCTTTCCGGTGAAATATCGATGTCATTAACCTCACCTAAATACAAAGGAATGAGCAATGCCACCTTGTAATGCTCATGTGCATTTTCGGATTTTTCAGAACAATTTGAAACAGCAACAGGTTCTTCCTCAACAATAATTGGCTCAGTTACAGGTGTTTCAGAAGCAATCGGTTCTTCTTCCTCTTCATCATCAACGACGGCAGCAGGATTTTCGATGATTTCCACCTTTTCAATCGGAATCAGAACTATTTGGTCAGAAAAAACATGCGAACCAACGGCCGGATTCAAGGCTCTGAACGCGTCTTCATCGATTTTCCATTTTTTCAGCATACTTGAAGTCTTTTCACTCAATTCCACCTTGTGAACCAAATATTCCTCCTCATTGCGAATTGACGGCACCTTAATCACCGTTCCCTCGGCAGGTTCATTCGTCAGGCCAGGATTAATGGCCTTGAAATCAGCCAAATCAATGCCAAATTTCTTTGCAATCGTGTAAAGATTTTCGCCACGGGAAACCGTATAACCGCCATCATTATAAGATATTACTTGCGGTTCTTCGACCTTATTCTCCACCACATTCTGAACGGGTTGCGTTTCTTCCTCAGAGAAATCAACCACCGGGATTCCAAGCACCATTTCGGCTTGCAGTCCGTCATTAACTTCAGGATTCTTTCGCGTAATTTCCTCAATGGAAACATGATAGGCTTTCGAAATGCTGTACAAGGTCTCCCCTTGCTTCACATGGTGCATGTAATATTCCACGCCACCGACCGTAATGATTTCCTTCGACCGTTCCACAACGACCTGAGCATCAGCGAGCAAAGGCATGAAAGCGGCCAGCAGAAATATCAAAATTATCTTTTTCATATCGAATTTCTATAATTGAAGCGGCAAAAATACAAAATTATTGCACGCAAACAAAAATGCGGAACAGCCGAAGTCATTCCGCATTGAAAACACTACTCTAAAAGTTATCGGTTTTCTGTTCCCAGTAAAGATCGCCCAAAAGTCCAAGTCACTTTCAACTTTTCACTTTTTCACTTTCAACTTTCAACAGATAAACCTCAAACAATTCAACCATTCAATAATCATTCCCACTCAATTGTCGCAGGCGGTTTCGACGAAATGTCGTAACAGACGCGATTCACGCCCTTCACCTTATTAATAATATCGTTCGACACTTTGGCAAGGAACTCGTAGGGCAGATGCACCCAGTCGGCAGTCATGCCATCGGTCGAAATGACGGCACGCAAGGCAATCGTGAACTCATAACTGCGTTCATCGCCCATCACGCCAACCGATTTCACTGGCAGCAATATCGTGCCTGCCTGCCAAATGCCATCATACAGGTTGTCAGCCATTTCATTCGGATAGGATGCGCTTGGCAACTCGCAAGGCCAATTGCGTAGGCCTTTGATGAAAATATCATCGGCATCGCGCAAGATGCGTAGTTTTTCTTCGGTTACTTCGCCCAAAATGCGGATGCCCAGACTCGGTCCCGGGAAAGGATGACGGCCAATCAGTTCACGCTTGATGCCCAAGGCGCGGCCCACACGGCGCACTTCGTCCTTAAACAGCGTGCGCAGCGGTTCCACAATCTTCAGGTTCATCTTTTCCGGCAAGCCGCCCACATTGTGGTGCGACTTGATCTTGCAACTTGGTCCATTCACGCTGACGCTCTCGATGACATCAGGATAAATGGTGCCTTGAGCCAGCCAACGTGCGCCTTCAATCTTTTGGGCTTCGGCATCAAAGACTTCGATGAATGTCGAGCCGATGGCTTTACGCTTGGCCTCCGGGTCAGTGACGCCTTCCAGTTTCTTCAGGAACAACGCGCCGGAATGGACGCCTATCACGTTCAGTCCCATTTCCTTATAGGATTCGAGGACTTCTTCAAACTCATTTTTGCGCAGCAAGCCGTTGTCAACGAAAATGCAGGTCAGGTTCTTGCCAATAGCCTTATTCAGCAAAACGGCAGCCACGGTGCTGTCGACGCCACCCGAAAGGCCGAGAATCACCTTGTCGTCGCCAAGCTGCTGGCGAAGGCTTGCAACGGTATTGTCGATGAACGAATCCGGTGTCCAATCGCCTTTGCAGCCGCAGATGCCGAGGGCGAAATTAGCCAAAATCTGAGGGCCTTCCTTGGTGTGGAAAACTTCGGGATGGAACTGCACGGCGTAGGTTTCTTCGCCATCAATCTTATAGGCGGCATTCTCCACATCTTCCGTCGAGGCGATGATGCGTGCTCCAGCTGGCAATTTGGCAATCGTGTCGCCGTGGCTCATCCACACCTGGCTCGATTTGCTCACATTTTTGAACAAAGGCGAAACCTCGTCAATGATGGTCAGCATGGCACGACCATATTCGCGGGCGATGGAGCCATTCACCTCACCGCCAAAGTGTTGCGAAATGAACTGAGCGCCATAGCAAATGCCCAGCAAAGGCATTTTGCCTTTAATGCCTTCCAGATTGACAAAAGGAGCCTTCTCGTCGCGGACCGAAAAAGGACTGCCACTCAAAATGACGCCTTTCACATTCGGGCCAATGGCGGGAATCTTGTTATAAGGATGAATTTCACAGTAAACATTCAATTCGCGGAGGCGACGGCCAATGAGTTGTGTCACCTGCGAACCGAAATCAAGTATCAAAATCATTTCTTGCATATCGGGAAACTTTTTTGCAAAAATAGGCAATTTCGCGAATGAAAACGAAAGAGAAGTTATTTTTTGTGCATTGTACTGAAAAGGGCTGGTTCAAAGGACGAAAGCCTGTCAAATCACCAGACCATTCCAAAGGTCTTTCAGAAAATCCGATACGGGAAGAATGTCAATGCCGTTGAGTTTCCTTTTGTAATTCCTCGGACAAAAATTCAGGATGCTGGAGAAGACACTCGAATTCGGAAGGTCTGAGCAAATCGTAATAGCGGCAATCATGAAAATGCGAAGTCAGCCAGGTCGTTTTTTCAGTTTGTCTTGCTCCGAACAGAAGAACGCTGTCATTGTATTCGTTATCAATGTCCAACAATCTTTTATACATACAAATCATGTCTATTTATCATGATAAAACAACATTATCATGTCGCAAAATTACAATTTCAAATTGAAAGTGTAGACGACGAGGCTGCCCTGATGGTCGGTGAAGGTGTAGTGCATAGTCATTTCTCTTTCTTAATGCTATGGTGGTAAATATAGCTATTTTAATAATAGGGCGGCAAAACAAATATTGCCGTCCTAAACCGAAATGATTCTATTTCTATTTTTCAAGTTGGTTATTCTATTCCAATAACAATTAAAATAGTCCTTTGCTTGTAACATAATAATATCAGACCTCGAATCATCAAATGGATAATAAATACCATTGTTGGGGAAAACCACATACAATTGATTGTCTTTTAACGCAAAGAAGAAAGCGTACTTGTCAGAAAAATCCGGATATTCGACTATGGAAAAATCGGGCAATTCACATGTGAAAACACAATCCAAAGCCTTATCATGTAACAATTGCATCAACTCTTGGCCAAATGCGATTTCATTTCCTTCGTAAAGAAATGATTCAGTTTTATGATTTTTATCTATAACGCTTGCTTGCTTTTCCTCAACATTATACAAAATGATTTGCTCAACATAAAAAGGACTTTTGTTGCAGAAAGAGAATCCTTCCTTTTTCAACAAAATAATATCTTGAATAAAACCAGATTCACTTTGGTAATAGTCTTTTGAAAACCTTTTGGCGTTTAGACTGTCAACATTGGGAAAATTCATTCTATAACAAGGGTATAGCGTAATATTCTCTTTAGCTAATGACAGGGAATCGTTTTCTTCTATCATAAGCCATGTCTGATTCATAGCCGTAGTTAGTTCGTCCTTAGAGACAAGTGTTGAGAACCGATTAGAACTACATGACGTGAAGAAAGACCATACCGATATTAGAACTATGAACGCGGGTTTTGTTTTCATCGTGACTTTTTATTAAGGTAATTATGTGTATTAGGTTTTAATACTCTGGCGCAATATCCACCACATACCCACCCGCTCGGATCCGTAAACCTCAGCGGGTTGTTGAAGCAATAGGAATAGCGGTTGTACGACTGGGTGTAGTCCGTCTGCTGCACCACGATGTCGGGAGAGAGCATGCGGCCAAGCATGGGGTCATAGAGCCTGCCGTTCATATTGATGCAATATGTGAAAGATTCAGCCATACTTGCCTGATTTTGACACTGCAAATATAGGACAGGAATAAACGGAAAGCAAGAAAAAATGAAGTTTTTAATTCCCGACCGTCCGCTGGACTTATGGCTGACAACAAAGATTCGCCTAATTCGCCGCGATTAGCGGTTAAAGTCCAATTTGAATATAATTGTCAGGATTCAATCGACATCAACAGTTTTTTCATACTTTTGCGAACAAATCGGAAAAGAAATGTCGGCCAAGAAAAAAAGCAAGCCTAAAATAGAGACGCACCTGCCAAACGAAAAGAAAACATCGTCAGTCAACGGATTTGTGAAGATTCTGCTGTGGGTGCTTTTATTATTCGTTGCTTCGATCATTATCAGTTACTTAATATCATAAAACTATGGATTATTTGCTCATCGGATTGTCGATTCTGCCCGTTGTGGTACTGATGATTTTCATTTACTTTCAGGACAAATACCAGAAAGAACCCATCAAACTGCTGGCAAAAGCTTTCATCGGGGGCATGCTTGCCATTCCATTGGATTTTGTCGTCATCGACCTCATCAAGTTGGTTTTCTATTCGGAAAGCACAGCTTATCAGGCTTTTTTTGAGGCCGGCATTCCCGAAGAGCTGTCGAAATTCATCATCCTTTTCCTCTTCATTTGGCGGCGCAAGGAATTCGACGAATACATGGACGGCATTGTTTATGCTGCTTTCGTCGGATTGGGTTTTGCCTGTGTCGAGAATCTTTTGTACGTTTCAAGTTCGGCGGCAGAAGCCTACCAAATCGCCATTTCAACCGGTTTTTCACGCGCATTGGTTTCCGTTCCTGGCCATTTCCTTTTTGCCGTGGTGATGGGTTATTTCTTTTCCTTGGCGAAGTTCGACAAAAAGCATCGGGCAAGAAATCTGATTCTCAGCGTAATATGCGCTGCGGCGGTTCATGGATTGTTCGACTATCTGCTGATGATTGAGGAATTCCTTTCATCGGGACTTGCAACCGTCATTTTCATCGTTTTCATTTTAGGCGACATCAAACTTTGGAAACTCGGAATAAAATTCATCAGGAAACAGCAACAACTTACGCAAAACCAAAATATTACTTCCGATGAAGAATATGCACAAGCCGAAATACCTGTGACAGAAAACGAGGAACCTGAATACAAAAGCATTGATTGGAACGCAGGTGAGAAAAACACGAACTAATTCAGATTCACTGATTTTTAAGATTTTATCGGATTTTTCAATTTATTATGTTTTTTTCTTTACTTTTGTAATCAATAATCCTTTCTCTTGTAGAAATCAAGTCAACAAACAATAATTTATTAAACAATAAAATCTATCTATAATGAAGAAAAATCTACTTTTTTTGGCTGTATCATTGTTTGCCATTATAGGCTTGGCAAATGCCCAAAGACCTATCAGCAATTTCTCCGAAGACTTTGAAGACGGCACCCTTGGCATCATGACCACCATCGACGCCGACGGCGACGGTCACAACTGGATGAACTCATCTGCGCTTCAAGTGCAAGGCGACGGCCATAACGGCAGTGCCCGTTATGCCTATTCCGAAAGCTGGGCTTCGGCATTAAAAACGGACCGCTGGGGGCTCAATCCCGACAACTTCCTCGTATCACCATTGGTTGCCATCGACGAGACATCCGTGTTCACTTTCTATGTCTGCTTAGACTGGTACGTCTACCCTGGCGAACATTACGGCGTAGCCGTCTCAACTGCAAGCAACACCAATCCCGATGATTTCACCACCATCGCCGAATGGGACCTCAACGACAAAGGCACACGCGACGGCGACCAAGGTCAGTGGCACGAGCACAACATCGACCTCAGCCAATATGCCGGACAGAACGTCTACATCGCCATCCGCCACTTCTACTGCTCAAACATTTACCTCATCGACCTTGACGATGTCTCCCTCACCTCGCAAGCCGGCGGCAGCTGCGAAGCTCCTACCAATCTCACGGCCACAGCTACAGGAAGCACCATCAACCTGTCGTGGACTCCATCACCATCAGCAGGAACCTACCGCGTGTTCAGAGGCGAAACCATGATTGCCAACAATCTTTCAGGCACGACCTATACCGACAGAAACCTGGATTACAGCACCCAATACTGCTACACGGTGAAAACCAACTGCGACAACGGTAACATTTCCGACCCATCGAACCAGGCCTGCGCCACTACCGCTGACCCTTGCACCGCTCCTACCAACGTGCAGGCCATCGTCAACGGAGCCAATGTCATCATCACTTGGAACAGCGTCAGTTCGGCACTGTCATACACCCTCTACAGAGACGACGAGATGATTGCCAAAGACCTTACCGCCACCAATTACATTGACGAAGACGTTGAAAACGGCCATCATTGCTACACCGTAGCGAGCGAATGTATTGAAGGCACTTCACCAGATTCTTCACCAGCTTGCGTCGATATTGAACGGCCTTGCGAAGCTCCGACCAATCTCCACGTCTCAAGCCAAAACCCCGACATCTTCTTCTTTGACTGGAACGCTGCCGAAGGTGCTCAGAATTACTACATTTACCGTAGTTTTACGGGCAGCGACTACGAATTTTACGGTTCGACAGACTTGACCACCTATTTCGACAATTTCAATGAATCCACCACTATCTATTTTCAAGTGACCGCCGATTATGGCTATTGCGAATCAGAACCAGCCACGACAGCCGATGGCGACAATTACATCATGGTAACATTGGAAGATGGTGTCAACGAAAACGACATCAAGACTAACATCTACCCTAACCCATCCGATGATGCCTTCAACATCAATTGCAAAGGCATGACAAGATTGACGGTCTACGGTATGCGCGGCGAGACCATCATGGACATCAACCTTGATGCAGACAACTACACCATCAGTGGCCTCAGCACTGGCGTTTATTTCGTCAGAATCGAAACCGCTACGGGCTGCATGACGCGGAAGATTGTCAGATTATAATCTACATTGAGACGTTGCACGCAACGTCTCTACAACGAAAAATCACCGTTGGTTTGGGCTGGCGGTGATTTTTTTCATCTCAATTGAACCTATTTCTTTCTTTTTCGGTTATCTTTGCCACAATTAAATGTTCAAATATGATTTATTACTTTTCCGGCACGGGCAACAGCAAATATGTAGCCCAACGACTTGCAGAAGCACTCAACGAGACCCTCTGCGACATGGCCACAACCGACATCCGTTGCACCGACAGCAAGACACTCGGTTTCGTGATGCCCGTCTACTATTGGGGCATTCCCAACATCGTCATAAATTTCCTGAAAGACTTTAGAATGAGCAACTGGCCCTACGTCTATCTCGTCTTCACCTGCGGCGGCAGCACGGGAGCAGCAGGAAAAATGTTTGAAAAGGCACTCGGCAGGAAGACCGACGCCCAGTTCTCCGTCCTCATGCCCGACACTTGGACACCGATGTTCGATGTGAGCGACAAAGCCAAGATGGAACACATACTCGATACCGCCGAACCCAAGATTGACGAAATCATAGAAAAAGTGAAAAGCAAAGCCAAGGGCGATTTCAACCGCCACAAAGGTTTCACGCCACTCACGCCTTTGGTCTACCCTTCCTACAAAAAACAGTCGACACGCAAATTTACCGTCAGCGGAGATTGCATCAGCTGCGGCCTTTGTGAAAAGCTGTGTCCTTCGGGCATCATCAAACTGGAAAACGGCAAGCCCGTCTGGACTTCCGACAAATGCGCCTTTTGCTTAGGCTGTCTGCACCGCTGCCCGAAATTCGCCATTCAGTTTGGCAGAAAAACCAAGAAACATGGGCAGTTTTTCAATTGGCGATTGAAATAAAACACTAAAAAGGCTGCCCAAACGGACAGCCTTTTGTTGTTCGTGCCTATCCACCTATACGGAATAGCCTCAGGCGTCGTAGCTGAACTCCTGCAAGGCTTCGCCTTTGTCGGCAAAATATGTTCGGGCTGTTTCCATTGCTTCGCTTTTCATGGGGCTAAAATAGGAAAATTACTTTTCCAAAGACCAACATCTAATGAATTATTAGTAAGGAAGCCGCCAAAAGACATGACGGCTTCCACAAAATAATGTTACATGCGTCTCACTTCATATAAGGATTGTCTAAAAATGTCATCCCAAACATGGCAAACAGAATAAAAGCAACGCATAGAATATTCTTGATGATTCTTTCTTTCCTGCTCTCGTTTTGGAACATTTCGCATATCGCAAGGTATCTTTTCTTCCACAAGAAAAACAACGAATTGATAATCAACAATAATGCTATGGTAATAAAAACACTTGAGGCAGGGAATATTTGTTTCATTCCCAAACAAAGGCATAGCGTTTCTATAAACCCTAAAAAATACAAACCTATCAAAGAAATGAAAAGTACTGCAAGATGTGCTGACAAACTTTTTAAACCACGATAGGCATTACAATTAACCAACCAATGGTATAGAAAATAATACACTCTATAATACGCTTTCATGATGTTAAAACTTATCATACAACCAATCAAAACCTCCAAGTACATCTACTATTTCAACAACCAACCCCGCAACAATGCAAGCTGAACTCCTGCAAGACTTCGTCTTCGTCGGCAAAATATGTTCGCGCTGTTTTCATTGCTTTGCTTTTCGTGGGGCTAAAATAGGAAGTTTTTCTTTTTGCGGGACATAAATCTTTCACAAATGTATCATAAATGCGTTACTTGCCTTGGTACGCTTTCAGCCTTCCTACCAAAAGGCGGCGGCCTTTTGGGTAAAAGGCGGCCTGCTTTTTGAAAAAGCAGGCGGGCTTTTAAAATTTGCCGCTCGTGCTTTTTTCAAAAGCTGGCGGCCTTTTCGATTTGCGCTTCCGAGGGGTTATTTCTGGGCAATAAAACACTATTTGACCCCAACATGATGAACGTAAATTGAAATCACCAAAAGGCTGCATTGAATCGAGCGGTTGCGAGATTCAGATCCGGATAAACAATTGTTTTATAGGTCCTGGTTGTTTTGATTATTAAAAAAGACAAATCGTATATATTGTTGCCACAAAAAAGGCTGCCCAAACGGACAGCCTTTTCAATTTCGTATCATTCAAACGATTACTTCACGACTGAAATACGCTTTGTGGTTTCGCCATTCTTGGTGGAAACGCGAACCATGTAAAGACCTGATTCGACATCGCTCAGGTTGATGACGAATGAGTTGCCGTCGCAATCTGATTCATAAACCGTCTGGCCGATTGTGTTGAACACGACAACGTGAGTCAAATCGACACCTTCAACGGTGAAGCTTTCTCTTGCAGGGTTCGGGAAGAGAGCCACCTTTTCTTCACCCAGTTCGTTGACTGCGGTTGGTGAATAGTAAACGTGCAGGAAGAACTGATTGTTGTCGCCAATCCAAGCGGCAGGAGCTGATGTGCAGTCGATGCCCTGATAGTAGGCAATCACCTGATAGTAATAGTCACCTTCTTCGAGCGAAGCGTTGTCGGTGTAAGATGTTGCGCTTGCATTGCACAGCTTAATGCGTTCATATTCGCCGCCTTCAGCCTTACGCATGACGAAGTAGCCGGAAAGACCTTCAGCATTTTCAGGCTTGTTCCACTTCAGCTTGGTCTTGAAAGCAGAACCTGTCTGTTCGTAATCGAGATGTGTTGCAGGATCGCAGCCTTCGCCAGCCACAGCGCATGATTCGTTGGAATATTCGCCGTTTTCACCACCGAAGCCCATGAAACCGACCTTGTAGCAGTGACCGCCACGAGGAGCGTTTTCATCGACAAATGATGTAGCGGTAGGAATCAAACGGTAAAGCAGATTGTCGCGATAAACGACATAGCCATAACCTTGTTCGTTGACACCGTCCCATGAAACATTGATGTTATTGTGGTTGGCATCGTCAACGACGGCAATAGCATTTGTAGGAACTGAAACAGCGATGTTTTCGCCGCAGCTGTTGTTCATCGACAGGAAAATGCCTTCTTCCAAATTGTTGGACGAACCGCTGTAATTGTAGACCGTAGCGTTCTGTGAATCCTTAATGACAATGCTCATGCTGCTAACCTCAGCAGTAGGAACCGACCAGCCGAATGAAACAGCGCCAACTGGCATATCAATATCGACTGATGTTGTGCCCGAAGAAGTGGTTGTGTAGCTGCCAATCTGAGTGCCGGCTGCATTGTAAACGAGAACGGCACCACCGCGCCAACCTTGGAATGAGGTTGTGGTCATCATAAGTTTCCATGAACAGGTTGGGCCGAAAGGAACGCTCTTCTTGTAAGCGACTTTACCATGGTTGCCGCCGATTACAGCGTAAATGGTATAGTCGAAAGAATCGAAACGAGGAACGTTAGCATCGGTAACGGTCATCGTGGCACCAGGAGTGACATTGTTTTCGGTATAGATGATTTCACCGTTTCTTTCAACGACAATCATGTCGATGGTTGAAAGGTTGGCGTTGTTCAAGGTCTTGTTTGGGTTGACCCAAGTCATGGTAGCTGAAAGTTCGTTGTTAGCAGCAGGCGTAACGTTGAAGTTGGTAGGAGCCTGAGCCGTGCTGTTGTAAACTTCAGCAGGAACGTAATTGAACACGGCAGCATCTCTATAATAGGAGTAATCCATGGCATCGAAATCGTACCAGCCATCGCCGCTGCCGCTCCAGCCCCAGTTCCAGTGATAGAGACCGGCTTCGTTGTAACCATCGGTGACGAAAGCGTGACAGCCGATAGGATTGCCGTTGTCGCAACCGGAATAATAGACAGGCCAGCCCATGTCGAACTGTTCAATCACCATATCGTTCCAAGCCTCACGTGAATAACTTGCTCTTTCACGATAGACAGATGCACCTGCATAGCCGAAATAGTTGGAAATGGCACCAGGGACACGGTCTGACTGAGAACCACTGCCATCAACGGCATATTCCATATCAACGGCAACGCCACAATGATACATCAAGGTAGCAACGGCCAGTTTTTCTTCTTCAGGCGAGTTGTTTGAAAGACTGTTTGGCATGTTTTTCCAGTCGTAGGTCGTAGCACCAAAGTTTGCGCTCTGCTGGCCATGGCCTGGGCAATTGTATGAATGGCTTCCGGTACCCTGTGCAGGATGTTCCCAGAATTTCATCACCTGCGACATGGCTGTTGCAACGCAACCGGCATAGCAGCGTCCGCCAGGACCACCAGTGCCAGTAGGACAAAGCAGGTTGTAAGGGCTGTCCTGATTCCAAGTGGTGGTAAGCATGTAAGTGGCTGCACGGCCAGGATAGAGTGAACGCAAAGTGCCGTTGTTCATCACGGTTTCCCATTCGGAAGCGGTTGCCGGGTCAGCATGGCCCGTAAGTCTGTTGCTTCTGCCTTCGATAAGGTTGTTCAACATGCAGTTCAGAGCCGGATTGATGTTCTGAGCATCGAAAGTACCCTGATCGGAATAACCGACGATAGGGCGGTAAATGTCGTCAGCCGAAACGATGACGAAGCCTTCGTTACCGACATTGTAGACATAGAAGCAGGCAGCGCCTCTGTTAGTTGTTGCCGTGTAGACCAAGGTCAATTCGCCATTGGCTCTTGTCTGCTCGAAATTAGCCTGGACAAACTGTTGTCCGACATACTTAGCCCTGCTCTGGTCGACGGGATGGGCGTTGACCATACCGATGCCAAGAACCAAGGCAAGCATACTCATCAAATACTTTTTCATAGTGTGATAAATTGAAATTTTTAATTGTGTTTCCTTTACATATAGTTTAAGCGGGCAAATTTATGAAAAAATGGAATATCTCAAGCAAGTTTAGTGCCAATTTAGAATGAAAATAGTTCAAAATGGTTCAAATGCGCTTCGCGTGGAAGAAAAACGTTCAAAACGCTTTGCATAATTAGGAAGTGATTTGAACAATTTTCCCGCAATTTTGAACCATTTTATTGTCAATCAAAGAAAAAGTCGTACTTTTGCACTCGGAAACCACGGGATGGTTTTAGTTAATTCATTAAAAATCAACTTTAAACACTAAATTATGCCAGCAAAAATCAGATTGCAAAGACATGGCAAGAAAGGCCAGCCTTTCTATCACATCGTAATTGCCGACTCTCGTTCACCACGTGATGGTAAGTTCATTGAGAAAATAGGCACTTACAACCCAATCACCGACCCAGCTCAAATCAACATCAAGTTCGACAGAGCTTTGTATTGGTATTCAGTCGGTGCTGTCCCGACAGACACAGTCCGCTCACTGCTTTCAAAAGTCGGCGTCATGATGAAGTATCACCTGATGCGCGGTGTCCAGA
Organism: Candidatus Limimorpha sp.; assembly: GCF_056203535.1. Classification (NCBI taxonomy): domain Bacteria; kingdom Pseudomonadati; phylum Bacteroidota; class Bacteroidia; order Bacteroidales; genus Candidatus Limimorpha; species Candidatus Limimorpha sp. Next base: position 90,108 of record NZ_JBADWU010000058.1, read on the forward strand.
AAGGTGCTATGACCGAGGAACAAGCCGAAGTCAAGTTCCAGAACTGGATGAAGGAAAAGGAAGCTAAGGCTGCCAACGCTGTCAAGGCTAACGAAGAAAAAGCAAGAGGCGAAAAGAAAGCACGTTTTGAAGCTGAAAAGGCTATCAACGAAGCTCGCGCTGCTGAAATCGCCAAGAGAAAGCAAGCCGAAATCGAAGCCCGCAAGGCTGAAGAAGCTGCTGCTCAAGCAGCAGAAGCTCCTGCTGAAGAAACTCCAGCTGAAAACACTGAAGCTTAATCTTTTCTTCAAGACCGATAAAAAGCCGTTCGATAGAGCGGCTTTTTTGTTTTGGGATATTCACACGCTGCAACAAGCCGACACATTTCAACGGAAACGGGTTTTATAAACAATGAAAGCCTCGTTTTTAATCCAATCACGCAACAGGCGCATCGAATCCAAGTCGCATGCCACGATTTCAGGATTTAGGGAAACCGTTTTTGCCGCATCAATTTGACAAAAATCTGCAGGCACACCTATTAATAATATATAATCAAATGCATTCTGTTCACAATTACCGAAAGCATTCGGTTTCACTGCTGACAAATCCACAAGACACTCTTTCATCGCCGCAACCACCAATGGCTGAATGTTTTCCACAGAATGTATTCCGGCAGAAACGACCTCAAGTTTTTGCGAATAATCGCGCAGAAATGCAGCCGCCATCGGGCCGCAGCAATCGTCATGCCATGTCAAGACCAATATTTTCATTTCGTCAAAATCGTCTTGCAAAAATACATTTAAAACGCACATCATAAGATTTTTGCTTCAATTTTGCCATTATTCTATGGGATTTACTATCTTTGCGGCCTAAAATTTAAAACTAAACACATTACAATATGGGAAGAGCATTTGAATACCGCAAAGCGGCGAAAATGAAAAGATGGGGACACATGTCACGCGTGTTTCCAAAATTAGGTAAGTTGATCACCATTGCAGCCAAGGAAGGCGGCCCCGATCCTGACATGAACCCCAAACTGCGTCAGGCCATCCAGAACGCCAAGGCTGAAAACATGCCTAAGGACAACATCGATGCCGCCATCAAGCGCGCCACCGATAAGGATGCTGCCAACCTCGTGGAAATCACATACGAAGGCAAGGGGCCTTTCGGCATCCAGTGCATGGTTGAATGCGCTACCGACAACACCACACGCACCGTGGCCAATGTGAAATCATACTTCAACAAGTGCGGCGGCAGCTTCCTGCCAATCGGCTCTCTCGAATTCATGTTCACCAGAAAAGCTGTCTTCGAAATCGAAATGCCAGTCGGCATGGAAAAAGACGACCTCGAACTCGAACTGATTGATTTCGGTCTTGACGAAATCACCCAAGAAACCGACGAAGAGGAAGAAACAACAACAACAACCGTCTACACCGCTTGGACCGACTACGGCACCATGCACGACGCTCTGGAAGAACGCAAGATCAACATCGTGAAGGCTAACCTGCAACGTTTCCCGAACAGCACCGTCAGTTTCACCGACGAACAGATGGTTGAAATCGAGAAATTCCTCGACAAACTCGACGAAGACGAAGACATCCAAGCCGTCTACACAAACATGGAATAATTAATTGTAGAATTTTTTCTCAAAAGCATTGACAAATTTGCCAATGCTTTTTTTGTTTTTATTCTTGAAATCTCTATTTTTGCAAATATTTTAAACATAACAAAAATGAGCCTAATAGACGACATCAACAATAAGATAGATTCCCTGCAAAACGAAGAGTATTCTATCATTGAAACCAAGGAAATGAATGCTTTTGATGATTTGAACGACAGCCTTTCAGCAATTGTCACCAATGCCACCGTGTTATACATCAACATCAAAAACATTCCCTTTATCACCAAAAATGATGGGAAACGTGCGGCTTCAAAAATCTACAAGATGTATCAGGAAGTTCTGAAGCTTTTTGCCAACGACACAAATGGCGTTTTTGCTTGCTACACTAATTCGAGTTTCCTCATTTTCTACCCATCATCAATCAAAGATGTTGACATCCATATCACCAACGCATTCAAACTCAGTTATATAATTGGGAAAGTACTGCCTCAAAAACACCCACAGTTTTCAAGTGTAAACATTTCAATCGGAGTTGACCACGGCAGAATCTTAGGAACGAAATGCGACCATGGCAGATTGTGGTTCGGATCGTGTATCGACAAGGCATTAGCCATCAGCGACGCATGCTCAAAGCCCTTATATTTAGGAATTAGTCGTCTGATTTACAGTGAAATTGGTGAAGACCTGCGAACCATAACCCACCACGTTTTAGGCTTCTCAAGGCAAGAAATAGCTTGGCAAAAAGGCTCATACCAATTTGAAAACGAAAGTAAGCACTACTATTCGACACGACATAACCTTGAAATTTAGTAGATTTTTCCTTAAAAAGGGACCGCTATTTTCGCAATAGATTGTATTTTTGTCCGTTAATAAGCAAAAATACAGTTTATGTGTAACAATCAGAAAATAACTGTCTTCATTATATTGATTATCACCATGATAATCATGCCGGGACAGTTATTTTCGCAAAATCACAGAGATTTCGTTACGCCAAGAATCGACTCAATACTTCGAAATACACTTGATTACCTGGAAATCAGGAATTCCTTAGTCAAGCAACAATTTGACATTCAACAAAAAGAAAAGCAAATCGGAAAGACTTTGAGCGTGCTCAACAAACATAACGCCGAAATAGTGAATGAAAGGCAAATCATCGAAAGCGAACTGGCTGCCATCAACCGCCACATCGATTCCCTCGTTCCTCCTCAGCCTGCCAGAAAACGCCCCAAAGCAAACATCATTGACATCATCAACGAAGGGCTTACTTTCAGTGGTAATTTCGGACTGAATATCAACCAGCTGGCACTATCCAACTGGGCCGCCGGCGGTGAAAGTTCCTCAACAGGAAAAGCCTTTGCCAACTTCACCTTAGCCAATAACAAAAAACGGTACGAGAGCAAAATCATCGGAAACTTCGCTTTCGGCATTTCGCGTTTTTCCGATAAACGTATTGAAAAAGCCGACGATAAAATCGACTTACATTATTCATATTCACGCAGAAGCGGCAAATGGGTCAATTTTTCGCTCGTCTCAACTTTCAACACACAGTTTGCCAACGGTTACACCTACCCTAACGATTCAGTCAGGATTTCTTCGTTTTTTGCACCAGCTTATCTCACAGTATCAGCAGGTTACACATTCAAGACGAAAAAAGACATTTTTCAGGCCTATGTTAGTCCGTTTGCCGGCAAAATCACATTCGTGATGGCACAAGAACTTGCTGACCAAGGACAATACGGTGTCAAAGCGGGGTATTATAATGCCGATTCGACATACATTCACGGCGAAAACATTGCTCCTGCCATTGGTGCCAATATCATCATCAACTATAAGCAAAACATCGGTAAAAGCATCACCTACTCTACCCTTCTGAACTGCTTTTACAACTATTCTGAAAGACGTGACGACGGACGTGTGAAAATCGACATGAACTGGGAAAACAACATCAACTTTATCATTAACAAAAACATTTCGGCTGTGCTTTTCGTACATCTGAAATACGACCACAACACCACATTTCCGGTCTACAAAGACATTGATGGCGTGGAAACTGTCATCGACAATATACCCAAACTTCAACTCAAGGAATCGTTAGGCATTGCCTTAGTACATAACTTTTAAACATCTGATTATGAACATACTGATAACAGGCTGCAAAGGTCAATTAGGAACAGAAATCAATAAAATTGCAAGCACCGACACGCTTCACGACTGGTTTTTTACCGATGTCGATAGCCTCGACATCTGCGATGCGCAAGCCGTTGAAGACTATTTCTCCAGCAACGAAATTCAGGTCTGTATCAATTGCGCGGCCTACACTGCCGTTGACAAAGCTGAAGACGAACCCGATTTGGCATTGAAAATCAATGCGAAAGCGCCGCAGATTTTGGCGCAAACCTGCAAAAAACATGAAGCTTTGCTCGTTCACGTCTCCACTGATTATGTTTTCAATGGAAATGGAACAAGCCCCTATCAGGAAAGTGAACCCGTTGCACCGCAATCTGTCTACGGCAGCACCAAGGCCGAAGGCGAAAGACTGATTCGGGATAGCGGATGCAACTACTTCATCGTCAGGACGGCATGGCTTTATTCCGCCACTGGAAAGAATTTTGTAAAGACCATGCTCATGCTGGCCGACACACGCGATGAAATCAACGTGGTGTGCGACCAGAAAGGCACGCCGACCTGGGCTTACGACTTGGCCGAAATGCTCATCCACCTCGTCAACCAAAACGGTCTGAACCCCATTCAAGAGACCTTCCATTTCACCAACGAAGGCATCATCACCTGGTACGATTTCACCGTGGCCATCATGGAAATCGCAGGAAAGACCTGTAAGGTCAACCCGATTACGACCGACCAATATCCCGCCAAGGCACATCGCCCTGCCTACAGCGTTTTGGACAAGACGAAAATCAAGAACTACACCAACAGAACGATTCCATTTTGGCGCGACAGCTTGGTGAAGTGTATTGAAGAACTCCGACTTAAACTTAAAGAACAAGCATGAAAATCTCAGAATCCCAGCCCCGTAGGGGCGGCATCCCAGTAAGTAGGTGACGTCAGTCCCTGCCGGATGGCGACAGCCAGACGCAAGCAAGTAAGCAGGTGACGTCAGTCCCCGCCGGATGGCACAGCCAGACGCACGAAAAACAATCATCATAATATAAACATATAAACAACATGGATCCTAAAATCATAGAAAGAGCAAAGAGTTGGTTGACAGACCTCTACGATGCCGAAACAAAGAAGCAAGTCCAAGACATGCTTGACAACGACCCTAACGAACTGGTGGAAAGTTTCTACCGTAACCTTGAATTTGGCACAGGCGGTCTACGCGGCATTATGGGTGCCGGCACCAACCGTATGAACATCTACACCGTTGCCATGGCCACGCAAGGTTTCGCCAACTACATCAAGCTGATGCACCCAGGCGAGAAAGACCTCAGCATTGCCATTTCCTACGACGGACGCAACAACAGCCCTGCTTTCGCCAACATCACCGCCGATGTCATGTCGGCCAACGGCATCAAGGTCTACATTTTCGACTGCCTCCGCCCTACCCCAGAACTTTCCTTTGCCGTGCGCGAAATGAAATGTCAGGCCGGCGTGATGGTCACGGCTTCGCACAACCCGAAGGAATACAACGGCTACAAGGCCTATTGGAACGACGGTGGCCAACTGGTCAGCCCACACGACAAGAACGTGATTGCCGAAGTGGAGAAAATCACCGACCCTTCGATGGTGAACTTCAAGCGCAATCCCGAACTCATCACCGTTTTAGGTGAAGACTTCGACAAGATTTACCTTGAAAAAGTATATGGCCTTTCACTCTCGTTAGACCTCATCAAGAAACATAAAGACCTGCGCATCGTCTACACGCCAATCCACGGAACAGGTCGCCGTTTGGTGCCTGAAATCCTGAAAATGAAAGGCTTCGAAAATGTTTACTGCGTTGAGGAACAGATGATTGTCGACGGCAACTTCCCGACCGTAAAATCACCAAACCCGGAAGAACCTGCCGCTATGGCATTGGCCGTAAAGAAAGCTCAGGAAGTGAATGCCGACCTCGTCATGGCCACCGACCCTGATGCCGACCGCGTGGGCATTGCCGTGAAAAACGACAAGGGCGAATTCATCCTATTGAACGGTAACCAAACCGCCAGTATTTTCGTCTATTACCTCCTCACCCGTTGGAACGAACTCGGCAAACTGACTGGAAAAGAATACATTGTGAAAACCATCGTCACTACGGAACTGCTGTTCGAAATCGCCAAGAAATACGATGTCAAGCGTTACGACGTGCTGACTGGTTTCAAATTCATTGCCGACAAGATTTTGGAATTGGAAGGCAAGGAACAGTTCATTGGCGGCGGCGAAGAAAGCTACGGCTATCTGGCTGGCGATTTCGTCCGCGACAAGGATGCTGTCATCGCCACCAGCATGATTGCCGAAGCCACAGCTTGGGCTGCCGAACAAGGCAAGACACCTTACCAGCTGCTCATGGACATCTACAAGGAGTTCGGTCTCTACAAGGAAAAGCTCGTATCCCTGACCAAGAAAGGCATCAGCGGAACCGAGGAAATCAAGGCTTTGATGGCCAAGTTCCGCACCACGCCTCCAACTGAAATCGATAGCGAAAAAGTGGTTGAAATCCGCGATTACAAAGCCTGCGAAGCCAAGGATTTGCTGACGGGCAAAGTCACTGCCATCAACCTGCCCAAGAGCGATGTGCTGCAATTCTTCACCGAAAGCGGTTCGAAGATTACAGTCCGTCCTTCAGGCACCGAGCCGAAAATCAAGTTCTATTTCAGCATGAAAGGCAAGATTGACGGCAACCTTGACGCAGCCATGAAATGTCTGGATGAAAAGCTGGAAAAGGCGGCCAAGGAGTTGACGGAATAAAAGTTACAATTCATAATAACAAAAACAGGGAGTTCGATGAACTTCCTGTTTTTTGATTTAATTGTAACACTTTTTCTATATCCGATTCTTTCACAACAACTTTCATTCACAGACTTAGAACTATTAACTATTCCTTAAAACTGCTTCCACCGATAAACTGTCTTATCATGGAAGTGGCTGGAATTTCATTGTCAGGAACAGGAGTGAAATAATGAAGAAAACGTAACAGTCGGTGCGCCTCAGTATATTCAGGACAATTCTTAGGAACGCTTGCCAAAATCGGTTCGGCATGGTTGCGCATCACGGCAAACTCCAAAAGATAGGCCGAATTGAACATCACATCGGCATTTTCCTGAAAAGGATTAATCCACTTTTCCTCCGCTGCACATACACTCGGCCATTGGCTGATGGTCTGACGCGCTGTAAACGCACCTTTGTTGTAATCACGCACAATGCGACGCAACAAACGGTTATCATCGGTCGGAATCCAGTTATGGTCATCAAGCAAAGTGCAAGTCAAGGTTGAAATGAAGATACGGAACTTGTTGATTTCCGGCACTTTCTCCGTCAAACGCGGATTCAAGGCATGGATACCTTCCAATAACAAAACCGAACCTGGTTTCAGACTTAAAGTCTTGCCGTTGTATTCACGGATACCCGTCACAAAATTGTATTCAGGCACCGAAACCTCTTCCCCATTCAGCATGGATAAAAGGTCACGCTCCAAAAGGCGGTAATCGACAGTCTCGAAATTATCAAAATCGAATGTGCCATCTGGAAATTTCGGCGTATCAACACGGTTCACGAAATAGTCATCCGTTGAAAATGAAATAGGATTCAATCCGCAAGCCTTGAGCTGAATGCTGAGACGTTTGCAGAAAGTGGTCTTTCCGCTACTACTCGGACCCGTAATCAGCACCACGCGAACTGGTTTTTCGCCATGATAACGACGGTCGATTTCCTCGGCAATCTGCACGATTTTCTTTTCCTGCAAAGCCTCAGCCACTTGTATCAGTTCGCTTGCCTTTCCGTTTTGACAAGCCAGATTGACATCACCGACAGTGCCCAAACCCATGAAATCGTTCCATTTCAGGCTTTCGGAAAGCACCTCAAAAGTCTTTGATTGTTCGCGTAATTCGGCAAGACGATTAGGATTGTTGCCATCGGGCACACGCAGAAGCAGTCCGTCGCGATAAGATTCTAAGCCCCAAACGGTTAAGAAACCCGTCGAAGGCAGCAAACGACCATAATAATAATCAGTGACATTGTCCAAAGTGTAGTAATCCCAATACACCTGACCGCAGGTTTCCAAAAGTTTCACCTTGTCGTTTTGGCCCAAATCGTTGAAAATCCGAATGGCATCTTCGGTCCGTGCTTCATGACGATGGAACTGAACATCCTCATTGACAAGTCTTTGCATTTCTTCACGCAGAGCACCAATTTCAGTTTCACTCAGCAAATTTCCATCAGCCTTGATAATCTTTCCGTAAAAGCCATTGGCGATGGGATGCTCCATATTCAGTTTGCTCCCAGGGAATAGATCCTGCGAAGCCTTGTAAAGCAGGAAGCACAAGGAACGGCAATAAACCAGCATGGCACTGTGTTCACGGACATCTAAAAATTCAACGTCACGGCTATTGTAGACGCGGAATTTCAACCCTTGGGAAACGTTATTCACCTTAGCCGAGACAATCGGATAAGGTCTATCAAACTGAAATTCAGGCAACATTTCCAACAATGTCGTGCCTTCCTGAAACTCTTTTGTCGTCTGGGTGTTTTTGCAATATATCTGGAGCATCGCTATGGATTTTCACAAAACTTTCAAAACTTCATCAAAACCATTTGTTTCATTCAACGGCTCGCAACCGCTTGCCGTGAAAAATGAACTTACATATATTTCAATTAAACAACTGATTTCGAATACGTTATTATCAATTATTCTTCTGCCTGATTCTGAATGCGGTTAAGGGCTTGAATGGCCAATTCGTAATCTTTCTGGCGGTTCAGCACCTCTTTATAAATGTTGATGGCATCGGCATATTTACCCATCTGCTCAAGAACACGGCCCTTGTTGAACAAAGCATCCAAATAATTAGGATTCAGTTCCAAGGCACGGTCAAACAAACTCAAAGCCGTTTCATTGTCACGCAGATAAATGAAATTGACGTATGCCTGATTATATACAACCATATAATTATCAGGCTGTTCCATCAGCAAGGTATCGTATTGCAAAAGGGCTTCTTCCGGCTCGCCATGTTCCTGAAGATACAAGGCCAGTTCATATCGTGCATTGGCACGATCAGGAAAATTCTTCTGCACGTTTCTTATGTAATCCAAGGCAAAAGGCGGCTGCTGCACGGCATAGATTCTGCAAATCTGTTCTGCCGGATCGTAGAAAGCGGCATCCTGCTCGTATGCATACTGAAAATTCTTCAAAGCATTGACCGTATCTTGCTCAGCAATAATAAAATACATACCTTTTACGAAATAAGCCTTGGGATTGTAGGAATTGGTTTTCAAAGCCTTGTCGATGTAAGCGGCGGCAAGATTATAGTTTTGCTGCAAAAGATTCAGTTCGCCCAATTTCACCAAAGGACGGGAATCAAACGGGTCAATTTCGGCGGCACGGTTCAAAGTCGTATTGATATTGGTTTCATCGCCCAACATATAATAAATGTCGGCCAGCATCAAATACGAATCAACATTATTAGGATTCAGCGAAATGGCCTTGTTGACATCCATCATGGCCGCACCGACTTGTTCTTCAGCCATATACGCACGGGCGCGATTCAAATACAAATCAGCACGAAGGCTATCCTGTGCAATGGAATCAGTGTAAATGGCAATCGGACTGCCAGGAACGACAGTTTTCACATCAGTTGGCTGTTCAACCGTTTCTTTCGGTTTTTCGTTACAGGCGGCAAATGCAAGACAAACGCCAAAAAGTAAAAATAACTTCTTCATATTCAGTGTTATAAATCACGGACAGAGACGCTTTTCAGCACCTCTATCCGTTTGAAAATTCATTATTGTTCGCTGTTTTCCAAGGCTTCGAAAATCTTAGCCGTGAGTTCATCAGCCAATTCTGGATTGTCTTCGATGAGTTTCTTCACGGCATCGCGGCCTTGCGCCAATTTCGAGTCACCGTAACTGAACCATGAACCGCTCTTCTTGATGATGCCCATTTCGACGCCAAGATCGACGATTTCGCCCGTGCGCGAAATGCCTTCACCATAAAGGATGTCGAATTCAGCCTTGCGGAACGGAGGCGCGACCTTGTTCTTCACGACTTTCACCTTCACGCGGCTGCCCAAAATGTTTTCGCCGTCCTTAATCTGACTCACCTTGCGGATGTCGATGCGGACAGAGCTGTAGAATTTCAATGCATTACCGCCCGTGGTCGTTTCAGGATTGCCAAACATGACGCCAATCTTTTCACGCAACTGGTTGATGAAAATGCACACGCAACCAGTCTTATTAATCGTGGCCGTGAGTTTACGCATGGCCTGCGACATCAAACGGGCCTGCAAGCCCATCTTGCTGTCGCCCATTTCGCCTTCAATTTCGCTCTTTGGCGTCAAGGCGGCGACAGAGTCGACGACGATGACATCGATGGCACCCGAACGGATCAGGTTTTCAGCGATTTCAAGAGCCTGTTCACCATAGTCAGGCTGGGAAATGAGCAGGTTTTCGACATCCACGCCCAATTTGGCGGCATAGAAACGGTCGAAAGCATGTTCAGCATCGATGAAAGCAGCAATGCCGCCTTTCTTTTGCGCTTCGGCGATGACGTGCAAAGCCAAAGTTGTCTTACCTGAGCTTTCTGGTCCGAAGATTTCTATGATTCTTCCTTTTGGCAGACCGCCAATGCCCAAGGCGTAGTCCAAGCCGACCGAACCAGTGGAGATGCTCTCCATCTTTTCGGCTTCAGCGCCGAGACGCATGATGCTGCCTTTTCCGAAATTCTTTTCAATGTTACCGAGGGTGGCTTCCAAAGCCTTTAACTTCTCCTGCTTTAACTTAGCGAGTTCGTCTTGCGATTTTTCAGTTGTCATAACGTGTTTATATTTAAAGATTTAACATTCAACGATTTAAAGATTATTCGGTTTTCGGTTATCAGTTTTCAGCTTTCAACTTTCAACTTTCAGTTTTCAGTTTCCAATTGTTCAAAAAACCAAAACTATCACCTTTGAACCGCCCCTTCGACAAGCTCAGGGAGCTATTTTTTACAAACTTTCAACTTCTATACTTCCCAACTTTCCACTTTAGTACTTTCAAACTTTCCACTTACTTAATGATTTGCGCAGCATGATTAGCGACCTTCACCTTTTCGATGACCTCCTCTATCCTGCCCTCTTCGTCAATGACAAAAGTAGTGCGCACCACGCCCATGTGTTCACACCCACACATTTTCTTGAGTTGCCAAACACCATAGGCATTCATGATTTCCTTGTCGGCATCGGTGAGCAGTTGGAACGGCAGGTTTTGCTTCTGCGTGAATTTACCATGCGAAGCCTCCGAATCGGGACTGATACCCAGCACGACATAGCCTTTGGACTGCAGTAAAGTATAGTTATCGCGCAAATTGCATGCCTCTTGGGTGCAGCCTGGGGTATTATCCTTCGGATAGAAATACAACACGACTTTCTTTCCGCGAAAATCACTCAGTTTCACTCTATTACCAAGTTGGTCGGTGGTTTCAAAATCCGGAGCCAAAATTCCTTTTACTAACATAGTCTTTTCAAATTTTAGGGTTACAAAAATAGTAAATTATCTTTTTATAAGTCGTTTTTCTTCTCAATTCATTTCCATATCAGAAAAAATATCTAATTTTGCATCGTCGTCACGAGCAGGAAGGCTGCTGCCGTGTGCCGAATTTTCGGCATGGATGATGGAGGAAACGCCGCCCTCCGATGATATAGGCCGTATGCTTTTGTATTTTTCACTGGCATACGGCATTTTATTTTGGTCAAAAAACGACTTGTGCCAAATAATTTTTCCCTCTGCTGATTTTTCCAACTGAATGACAACAGCATTATATCTATCAATTTTTTTGACAAATGCAATTGAAACCTTTTCCCTTACGATTTCCTTTATCTCATCTGGATCATTCAAAACTTCCTGAATCAAAAGATACCTCTCCTTATTAATATTGGGATGGTTGTTCACCGCATGGTCAATGAAATATGCCATACTGGAATACACGCGATTATCAACGATGTCTTCATCGAACACAACCATATATTTTTCAGGAATATAAGCTATCGGTTGCGGCAAGACGCAATCAAATTCATCGAATATTTCCTGACTCGTCTTTCCTATTGCTTTTTCAAGGTTTTCATCCGAAAGCCAATCCATTATCCTTTTGCCGAACTCCTCTTTTTCTGCTTCCGTAATAATAAATTTCTCAATGTCGTTTTGTTTATCCATACTCATTTCTCCTTTTCTCGCTGCAAAATAACGACATCTCGGAAAAAGAAAAACGATAACAAACGTTTGTAGTCGACTGTAAGCGTTTGTTGTCGTTTGTAGTCGGATAAATAACTAATAATCAATTATCTATAAAAAAATCTATTCGCAATAATGAACAAGTCTTACGGAATAGCCATACCCCTTGGCTTGAGCATCTTGAGTTCCATACAAAACATGATAGAATAGCATACTTGTGGCATGATGCAAATCACATCCGGAAGCAGTCCAATAACGGCCTTCTTCGCCAATGGAACGCACATCATTATTGATGCGGTAACCAGCGGCAGGAAGAAAGACAGCACCAGCATTTTCTAAAAGCTGCCATTCTTGAAGGTCGTAATTGTTATACTGCCAGCCTTCTGCATCCGTTGCAAAACCGACTCCATCAGGTTGCGTCCATTCGTCGGGCAAGAGCATCAAACCACGAATTCCATTGATGAAAGCTTGGCAGCATTTTTGGTCCGCATCTTTTCTGTAAAACATAATATATTCCCATTCTAAATCATTCAAAGTATGCCACATGTCCCATGCGTTTCCTCCATTTCTGATGCAGTTCACACCCCAATCAGCACCATTTTCATGATTTAGATTTAATTTTCCATTTTCATATTGCGGCTGATAGTAATCATTTAACACATAGCATTTTGCACCTTGCAAATAGCAAGATGTGCCCCAGCCGAACAAATCAATCCATTCAGCATTAGGTGTTCCTATATTTTCATTATCCAAACCAATGAAATCATATTGGTGTTCGGCAAAACGCCAATATTTTTCAGCAACATTGTATTGCAGGTTTCCCTTTGAGAAGGTAACTTGGCGATGGTCGGATATTGAGAATTTCGCTTCGAAACTGCCTTGCGGCAATTCTTCTTTTTTACATGCAGAAAATGCACAAAGCATTACAGCTGCGATTACAAGTAACTTTTTCATTTACAATTCTTTTTATAGTAACAACATATATCATTTATTCCGCATTTTTCGCACTGCGGATTACGTGCCATGCAAACATATCTGCCATGCAGAATGAGCCAATGGTGAGCGGTTGAAAGCACTCCCTTCGGGAAATGCGCCGTCAGCACTTTTTCGGTTTCAAGAACATCTTTCGAATTTTTGGTCAGTCCGATGCGGTTTGCCACACGGAAAACGTGCGTATCGACAGGCATAGCTGGTTTGCCGAAAGCCACGGCCAGAATAACATTTGCCGTCTTTCGGCCCACGCCAGGGAGCCGCTGCAAATCATCAAGATTGTCGGGGACGATGCCACCAAACTCATTCACGAGCGTCTGCGCCATGCCCAACAGGTTTTTCGACTTGTTGTTCGGATAAGAAATCGACTTGATGTAGGAATAGATTTCCTCAACGGTAGCCTCCGCCATATCTTTTGGCGACGGAAAACGCTGAAACAATGCCGGTGTGGTCATGTTCACGCGCTTGTCAGTACATTGCGCCGAAAGTATGACCGCCACAAGCAATTCGTATGGATTGCTGAAATGCAGTTCCGATTCCGCCACGGGCATGTGCTCGGCGAAATAGGCGACAAAAGCATCGAATCGTTCTTGCTGTGTCACAAAAATCAATTTATCTCTTCCCGCTCCCTGAGCTTGTCGAAGGGGCGTTGCTCGCTTATTTATCGTTTCGACAGGCTCAACGAGCAAATAATTAAATGATATTTCCCTGGTCGTCAACCAAAACGCCCCAGCTGACGGCAGTCATGCCTCCTTCATCGAAGAAGAAATCGATGAGGGCATCTTCAAACGAAATGCGCAGTTCGCCGTCTTCGGTTTCCTGTTCCAATTCATTGAAACCTTTCGCTTTCATCATTTCGATGACGGCTTTCTGGTCCAAATCGAAGACTTTTTTACCATAAAGCGTGGCATTTTCGTTTTCAGTCTCAAAGCAAGCTACCACCGATTTTGTTATGCCTTCGAAATAAATGTTGGTCTGCAAGTCGTCATATTCGTAATAAATGGAGCGGTTTTCCGTTTCCTCCATGTCGTTCAGTTCCTCGTAAAAGTTTGGCATTCCGAGCATTTTGACGGCTTCGTCAAGCGTCATTCCGAAAGGTATTTCACCGTAACCTTTCAACGGTTCAATGGTAAAGTTTTCCATATTTCAAATGTTGATTTATTGCGGTAAAAGTAGTGTTTTTTCTTCAAATGAAAAGAAAAACTGCAATTTTTAATGATTATAATTTAGAATGACAACATTCTCATTCAAACCGGATGGAGCGCGATGGTGTGATTCTGTTGATGACGCTTGTCGGGATGAGCAGCATCAAAGTCCAAAGGACGAATGTACCTAAATTGATGGCAATTACAGTGGTGAGATGTAATTCAATCGGCACGGCGGAAAGATAGTAAGTTTCGGCTGGCAGCTTTATTAATGAGGTGTATTGCTGCAAGAAGCAGAAACCGAGACCCAAGGCGTTTCCAATCAACATGCCGATGCCGAGGATTTTCATCGAGCGCAACAAGACAACATTTCTGACGAACTTGTTTGTAGCTCCCATGGCTTTCAAAAGTCCAATGGTAGAAGTACGTTCAATAATGATAATCAGCAACATACTGACGACCGTAATGCCTGCCACCAAGAGCATCAGTGCCATAATGAGCCACACATTCGTATCGAGCAAATCGAGCCAATCGAAGATTTGCGGATTGCTTTCGCGTGCGGTATAAGAGGCTAAATTGCCCGGAATGCTATAATAAAGTTTGGAATTTACCTCATCAGGCTTTGCACCATCTTTGAGCCAGATTTCAAGCAATCCGGTTTCGTTTTCCGACCAGCCGTTCAGTTTGCGGATTTGGTTGATGTCGGCAAAGACGAAACGCTCGTCAAACTCATACAAGCCCGTTTCAAAAATGCCTTTTACGGTAAACTTTCGTCCTCTCGCCTGCATGTCCTTGTCGACAAACCAAACGCGGACCTCGTCACCGGTTTTCAGCAGCATTTTATCAGCTATGACTTTGGAAATCAAGACTTCAGTGGAACGAACGCTATCGGAATAAACAGGCACTTCACCATCGACAACGCAAGTGGAGAAATACGACCAATCGTAATCAGAGCCAACGCCTTTCAGCACCACACCTTGAATTTCATCCTCGGTCTTAATCATGCCCGCCTTGTTGGCAACCATTTGATAATGGCTGATTTCATCAAAAGCACCTAACCGGCTGACCAAAAGCGAATCCAATTGGAATGGCGTTTCCTCGACCGACTCGTTTTTGTCCAAGGCCTGCACACGAACGGGTGCCACAAAACCGATGACCTTGTCGCGAATCTGGTTTTTGAAACCAACGACAACAGCCCACGAAATAATCATCACAATGATGGCCAAGGCTACGCTTGTGACGGCAAGGCGCATCACCGTCGAAGAAAGGTTTTGCTTCGACAAGGAAAACAATCGGTCTGCTATGAATTTCGAACCTGATGCCATGATTTCGATTCAGAATTGCAAAGATAGGATTTTAATTTCAGAAAATCCGTTGTGTGAAAAAGAAAACCTGTTTTGTGGAAAAAACCTAAGTACATGACAAAATTTGAAAGATGTCGAATTTAGGTATATGATTAGGGTTCATTATGCACTCGGCGATGTAGTCCAGGCCGTACTTGAAGAATGACACGGCCTTTCTCCCGTTCTTGAGTATTCTGGTTTTCTTGACCAGTCTGTCTCTGGAGATTCCGACCAGGTATGCCCAAAGGAAGGCGATGGTGACGATGGCGAAGAGCCTTTCAATCCGTTCGATGTCAGCCAGGTGGGTGTCCTCAATGTTGAACCCGCTGGATTTCATGGACTTGAAGCAGGTCTCGATCTGCCAGCGCATCCTGTAGGTCTCGGC